>JAQXIE010000016.1 GCA_029007645.1 Bacteroidales bacterium | reverse complement strand
CAGCGGGATCAGGGCCATGTAGGAGTAGGCCGACACGGCAACTGCGCCAAGCAGCGCGGGATTCAGTTTCGAAGTCGTGAAGATGGCCGTAGGTCCGTCGGCTCCACCGATGATGGCCACGCAACCTGCCGACAGTGGGTCGAAGCCGCACAGCAGAGCCAGCATATAGGCTCCGAAGATACCGAACTGGGCGGCGCCTCCGATTACCATCAGCTTGGGATTGGCCAACAGTGCCGAGAAATCGGTCATAGCTCCGATTCCCAGGAAAATCAGCGGCGGATACCAGCCTTTCTCGACTCCGTTGTAGAGGATGTTCAGAACGGAGCCGGGCTCATAAATGCCGATCTCCATGCCGGCCTGGAAGGGGATGTTGCCGATAAGCATACCGAATCCGATGGGTACGAGCAGCAGCGGTTCGAAATTCTTCTTGATGGCAAGCCATACGAAGAAGATGCCGACTGCCAGCATCACCAGATTGGTCCACGAACAGTTATAGAATCCGGTGAATTCCCAGAACGTAGATATCGTGCTGCGCATGAATTCGCCGAAAGAGTAAGAAGCAAGCAATGTCATGGTGCTAGATTTTACGGACTTACTCCAAAATCAGGATATCGGCGCCTTCCAGGATGGCGTCACCGGGGTTTACGCAGATAGTCTTGACCGTTCCGCTTTTGTCCGACCGGATATCGTTCTCCATCTTCATAGCCTCGAGCACGGCCACCTTGTCACCGACATTGACCGTATCGCCGACCTTGACAGCGATGCTCATCACTGTGCCGGGCAGCGGGCACTTCACAGCACCGGCCGCGCCCTTGGAGGCGGCATTGGCCGCGGGCTTGGAGGCTACCTTCTTCTCGGCAGGCTCGCCCATGTTGGTCTTGCCCGACTGAGCCAGCGCCGGCTTCTGGGGCTTCTGCGGAGCCTTGACGTCAAGCTCCACTTTGTAAGGCACACCGTTTACTTCAACTTGCGCCTCGTTGTCAACGATATCGCCCACGGTTACGGTGAACTTCAGTCCGTTGATCTTATACTTATATTCTTTCATTTTCTTCTTTGTTACAGGTTATCGCTTTGTGTTGGTCAGTGCGCGGTGATGGGCGGCGTTACGGTTGTCCAGCATGGGCACCACGCGAAGATTGTAGATTTTGGAGTTCCATGGAGAGTATGCTTTGCGCATTCTGCGGATGGTCAGGATGGTGTCCTCCATGTCGTGACCCTGGCCCATATATTCGGCCAGTGCCATTGATATGGCGGCGATCACCTCGCCCGAGTCGGCCTCGTCGTGCAGAGGATCGGCTTCCTTCTCGGTCACGCCATGAGCGGCGCGTTTCTTGCGCGTATGGCTCATGCTTGAGATTTTGCCGAAGCAGAGGAACAGGAGGCTCAGGATGATCAGGGCGCTGAGCACGATGCACATGGCAATGATGGTGATGGCGCCTCCGAACTTGTCGTTTTCCGCGGCGTTACGGGCCTTCTCGGCCTGAATGGCCTTGCGGGTCAACTCGCTTTCCTGGACGGTATTGACCTCCTTGGAGTCGGTCCAGTCACCCTCCACATTGGTCTGCTCGCCCTGGGTCGAAACCTCCGTATAGGTGGCCTCGGGATCGGCGGACTGTGCGGCGGCCGCGCCCTGGGGCATGGCCAATACCATGCCCAGAACGAGACTGATTATGCTTTTCTTCAACATATTTGCGGGTTTTGAAGATTACAAAGGTATGTTGCCGTGCTTCTTGGCCGGGTTGGTCAGCTTCTTGGTGGCCAGCATGTTCAGGGCCTTGATGATGCGGAAGCGCGTGTTGCGCGGCTCGATCACGTCATCGATGTAGCCGTACTTGGCTGCCTGATAGGGGTTGGCGAACAGATCGCGGTATTCCTCTTCCTTCTCCTGCTTGAAAGCCTCGGGATTCTCGTGAGTCTTGGCCTCCTTGGCGTAGAGAACGCCGACTGCGCCCTCGGCGCCCATAACGGCGATCTCGGCCGACGGCCATGCGTAGTTCATGTCGCCGCGCAGCTGCTTGCAGCTCATCACGATGTGCGAGCCTCCGTAGCTCTTGCGCAGGGTTACGGTCACCTTGGGCACCGTAGCCTCTCCGTAGGCATACAGCAGCTTCGCTCCGTGCAGAATCACGCCGTTGTACTCCTGACCGGTGCCGGGAAGGAATCCGGGAACGTCAACCAGCGTAACCAATGGAATATTGAAGGCGTCGCAGAAGCGTACGAAACGTGCGCCCTTGCGGCTGGCGTTCGAATCCAGCACGCCGGCCAACACCTTAGGCTGATTGGCTACCACGCCCACGGCCTGTCCGTTGAAACGTGCGAAACCGATGATGATGTTCTTGGCATAGTCCTTCGAAACCTCCAGGAACTCGCCGTTGTCGACGATAGCCGAGATCACCTCGTACATGTCGTACGAACGCTTCGGATTGTCGGGGATGATGTCGTTCAGCTTGTCCTCCAGACGGTCGATCGGATCTGTGCAGGTCACCAGCGGAGTCTCCTCCATATTATTCTGCGGCATGTAGCTCAGCAGCTTGCGAACCAGAGCCAGAGCCTCTTCCTCATTCTCGGCGGCGAAATGTGTCACACCGCTCTTGGTGGCGTGAACCGATGCGCCTCCCAGATTCTCCTGGCTGACATCCTCGCCGGTAACGGTCTTTACGACCGACGGACCGGTCAGGAACATATAGCTGAGGCCCTTGGTCATGATGGTGAAGTCGGTCAGCGCGGGGCTGTAGACGGCACCGCCGGCGCAGGGACCCATGATGGCTGAAATCTGGGGAATGACTCCCGATGCCAGAATGTTGCGCTGGAATATCTCGGAATATCCTGCCAGCGCGTTGATGCCTTCCTGAATACGTGCACCACCCGAGTCGTTCAGACCTATTACCGGGGCCCCCATCTTCATGGCCATGTCCCTGTACTTGCAGATCTTGAGCGACATCGTCACCGACAGCGAGCCGCCGAATACGGTAAAGTCCTGTGCGAACACGTATACCAGACGGCCGTCGATCGTACCGAAGCCCGTCACTACGCCGTCGCCGGCGATATGTTTCTTGTCCTGCCCGAAGTTCGTGCAACGGTGCGTTACGAACATGTCGAGTTCCTCGAAGCTGCCTTCGTCAAGCAGCATGGCGATACGTTCGCGGGCTGTGTATTTGCCGCGGGCGTGCTGTTTCTCAATGGCTTTCTCGCCACCGCCAAGTCGGGCTTCCGTCCGCTTGTCAATGAGCTGGCTGATCTTTTCTTCCTGTTTGCTCATAATTGTTTTATTAAAGATACAAACGGCTCTGACCGGTGGGACAGAGCCTCTTGTAGGTGTTTGATTATTTCTTGTTCGGATCCTCGCACAGTTCCGTCAGAACGGCCTGTGTGCTCTTGGGATGAAGGAATGCAATCTGAAGTCCGTCAGCGCCCTTGCGGGGTGCTTTGTCGATCAGTTTCACGCCTTTCTCTTCGGCTTCGGCAAGAGCGTTGGCCACTCCATCTTCAATGGCGAAAGCCATGTGATGCATGCCGCCGCGTCCTCCGTTTTTCTCGATGAACTTCGCGATAGTGCTGTCGGGGCTCGTGGCCTCAAGAAGTTCGATCTTGGTGTCTCCGACCTTGAAGAATGCTGTGGTGACCTTCTGATCTTCCACCACTTCCTGCTTGTAGCATTTCAACCCGAGAATTTCCTCGTAGTATTTGATTGCTTCGGCCAGATTGGGTACGGCTATGCCGATGTGCTCGATATGTGAGATTTCCATTATGATTATGTATTTTAGGTTATCCTTCTGTCTTTGCGTGTATGCGCACTTTGGCTTACACAGTGCAAAAATAACGAAAAATTGTGATATGTCAATAATATGTGTTAATTTTGCCACAAATTTGTAGCGATGAAAATAACACCCCGGCTTTTGGCCGCCATGGCTGGCGGCAGCGTGGAAGGTGACGGAGAAATTGAAATAAAGGGTTTTGCCAAAATCGAGGAGGCGAAGCCCGGTGATGTCACATTTATAGCCAATCCCAAATACGCACATCATATTCATGACACCAAGGCTTCGGCCGTGCTTGTCTCAGAAGATTTCGATACGGCGGGAGCCATGGTTCCCGCTTTGATCCGTGTCAAGGATCCGTATAAGTCGCTTGCCGACCTTCTGAACGCGTTCCAGGCGGCCAAGGAGGGTCCCCGCGGCATCGAGCAGCCTTGCTGGATAGCCGACGGCGTCGAAATCCCCGAGGACGCATACATCGGCGCTTTCGCCTATGTGGGCAAGGGCGTCAGGCTCGGCAAAGGCGTACGGATCTATCCCCAGGCATATGTGGGCGAAGACGTCGTGATCGGCGACGGCTCTGTGATTCGTTCCGGCGCGCGCATATACGAAGGATGCATCATCGGCAAACGGTGCATTATCCACAGCGGGGCCGTGATCGGCGCCGACGGTTTCGGGTTCGCTCCCTGTGCCGACGGCAGCTATGAGAAAATCCCTCAGATAGGAAACGTCGAAATTGCCGACGATGTCGAAATCGGCGCCAACACCACAGTCGACCGAGCCACATTCGGCTCCACGCGAGTGGGCCGAGGCACCAAACTCGACAACCTGATTCAGGTAGCCCACAATGTGGAGATAGGGGAGATGAACGTGTTCGCCGCCCAGACCGGTGTGGCCGGTTCGACCAAGATAGGCAACTACAATATGGTGGGCGGACAGGTCGGTTTTGCCGGTCACCTCACAATCGGAAGCAAGAACGGCTTCGCAGCCCAGAGCGGCGTTCACCAGAACATCGGCGACGGGCACCGCATCATGGGCTATCCGGCTGTCGAGGCCCGTCAGTTCATGAAGTCGCAGGTCTATATCAAACGCCTCGAGGAACTTTTCAGAAAATAACGATAGTACAAAACAACAGTACGATATGAAGCAGTTGACAATCAAGGAGCCTTTTGAGATCAAAGGCAAAGGACTCCATTCCGGACTCGAGCTGACCGCTACATTCAAGCCGGCTCCCGAAAACACCGGTTATAAGTTTAAGAGAATCGACCTTCCGGAGCAGCCCGAGATCGAGGCTGTCGCCGAGAATGTTGTCGAAACGACGCGCGGCACCGTTATAGGCCGCAAGGACGTCGTGGTCAGCACTATCGAGCATGCCATGGCTGCCCTTTACGCCTCGGGCGTCGACAACGTCCTCATCGAGGTGAACGGCCCCGAAATGCCCATCCTTGACGGAAGTGCTACCGTTTATATGGACAATCTGGAGCGTGTCGGTCTCCAGAAACAGGCCGCCGACAAGGATTTCTTCATCATCAAGGAGAAGAAGACATATCGCGACGAGGCCACCGGCTCGACCATCACCATCTATCCCGACACCAATTTCAGTGTCGAGTGCATGGTGGAGTATAATTCGCCCGTGCTTCCCAACCAGTTTGCCATCATCGACGACCTTGCCGATTTCCGCCAGGAGATAGCCGGTGCCCGCACCTTCGTGTTCGTCCGTGAAATAGAGCAGCTGCTGGCCAACAACCTGATCAAGGGTGGCGACCTCGACAACGCCATCGTAATCTACGATCAGCCTACCGAGCAGGCCAATATCGACCGCCTGTGCGATATCGTCGGTGTTCCCCACATGCACATCAGCAAGCTGGGTTATGTCAATACCAAACCGCTGGTTTGGGAGAACGAGCCCGCGCGTCATAAGGTGCTCGACGTCATCGGCGACCTCGCTTTGATCGGCCGTCCCATCCAGGGCCGTGTCGTAGCGATTCGCCCCGGACATACGGTCAACAACAAATTCTGCCGCATGATCCGTCAGGAGGTGAAGCACACCACTATCCAGGCTCCCGTTTATAATCCCAACGTGGCTCCTGTGATCGACATCAACGGTATCAAGAAACTGATCCCTCACCGTAATCCGTTCCTGCTGATCGACAAGGTGATCGAACTTGACAAGAAGCACGCCGTGGCCATCAAGAACGTCACGATGAACGAGCCCTTCTTCCAGGGTCACTTCCCCGAGGAGCCCGTCATGCCGGGTGTGCTGCAGGTCGAGGCTATGGCCCAGACCTCCGGTGTGCTTGTGCTAAACTTCCTCGACGAACCGGAGAAGTATTCCACCTACTTCCTGAAGATCGACAACGTGAAGTTCCGTCAGAAAGTGGTTCCCGGCGATACGCTCAAGCTTTATGTGACACTGATGACTGAGATACGGCGCGGATGCGCCATCGTAAAGGGTTATGCCTTTGTGGGCGAGAAGATTGTCTGCGAAGCTGAGTTCATGGCCCAGATCATTAAGAATAAATAAGAAATATGGCTCAAATGTACAGTGTGCACCCCGATGCCAGGATAGGCAATAACGTGCACATCGGAGATTTTACCACAATATACGAGGATGTCGAGATCGGCGACAACTGCACCATCTACGGCAACGTCACCATTTTCCCGGGAGCTCGCATCGGCAGCGGTGTGAAAATTTTCCCGGGAGCCGTGATCTCGGCGATTCCGCAGGATCTGAAATTCCGCGGAGAGAAGACGCTGGCATTCGTCGGCGACGGCACGACACTGCGCGAGTGTGTCACGGTCAACCGCGGCACGGCGGCAAAAGGGAAGACCGTCGTAGGGCAGAACTGCCTTATCATGGCATATTCGCATGTTGCGCACGACTGTCTGATCGGTAACCGTGTCATAGTGTCGAATGCCTGCCAGTTTGCCGGCGAGGTTCAGATCGATGACGCTGCGGTGATCGGCGGCGGCAGTCTGATCCATCAGTTCTGCCATCTGGGCCGCAACATCATGCTCCAGGGGGGCGCTTTGGTCAACAAGGATATTCCTCCCTTCGTCAAGGCCGCCCGCGAACCCATCAGCTATGTCGGCCTGAACAGCAACGGCCTGCACCGCAACGGTTTCACCGACGAGCAGATCAAGGAAATCGCCGACGTCTACCGTCTCATGTACCTCTCCGATCTTAACGTCACCAATGCCGTTAAACTGATTCAGGAGAAATTGCCGCAAAGCGAACTTCGTGACGAGATCATTCACTTCGTCAATTCCTCTACGCGCGGCGTGATCCGTTCCGCAATCTGACCTGATCCGACTTGTAGACGTGAAGAGGGGCTATCGACTCGATAGCC
>JAQXIE010000015.1 GCA_029007645.1 Bacteroidales bacterium | reverse complement strand
AGAGCACCTGACTCATAATCAGGGAGTCCTTGGTTCAAGCCCAAGTGGGTCCACTCTCTAATAATCAGGCACTTACATTCATATGTAAGTGCTTTTCTTTTTGCGGGTCGGAACTTATTCGGAACTTTGATATTATATTCCAAAGTAAAGATATGAAATTTTGTAAATTTGCGACTTAAATCCTAAATTTGAGCCAAATCCTTGATGTTATGAAAAAAATCGTTGTTTTGATGATGCTCGCTGTAGTTTCTATTACAGCCGGAGCCAAAGTCTATATTGGCGGCACTCTTGGAATTGGTGTTGTAAATGCCGGTTACAAGGATGATGTAGTCGGAGGATATGACTCCGAGACAAGTTGTTCTTTTTCACTTTCCCCGGAAGTGGGATATAATTTCAATTCGGTCTGGGCCGTAGGAGGGACAATAGATCTTGGATATCGCTCTCCGTCCGACATTGCCACATTCAGTGTTTTGCCGTATGTAAGAGGAACTTTTGCCCATGCCGGTGTTTTTGATTTCTTCGGCGAAGGAGCACTTGGCTATGTTTGTCAGTTCAGTGACGGAGATGGCTACAGTGGATTCTCGATAGCTTTGCGCCCGGGATTTGTGGCCCATATCACCGATAAATTCGGGATTGTCGGAAAGACCACATTGTTCGAATATGTTTATATTAATGGAGTCAACGGTATAGGATTCTCTATTAACAACGGCTTCCAGATAGGCGTTCAGTTCACCCTATAAGCAATTTATGGCAAAAAAGAAAATTAATACAGTGGATTTACTCTTATCAAAGCTTGACCGAGAGCAAATCGAGGACTTCATCCGAAAGGAATGTACTCACGACGGACAATTTCAAGATAGATTCCTCGCTCTTGGTGCAGGTACATTATTCCGGCCCAATCCTGATGTCTATGCGTCACGAGTAGAGGATCTGATTGAGGATTTCGGCGGAAGACATGGCTATATTGAGTATAGCGATAGTTTTGGCTTCAACCGCGCTGTAACTCGTATTCTTGATGAAGCGGATGAAGCAATGAGAAATGGACAATGGACAGTCGCTGTAGCCGTTCTAACCGGTATCGCTTCCGTTGCCGAAGATATTATCAATAGCGGAGACGATAGTGCTGGAGAATTAGGAGCAATAGTGTACGACTGCTTTGAAAAATGGCATGAACTCGGTTCTGACCCAAACCTCCCAATAAGTATTAAATCCGAAATTTTTGAGCTTGCTCTTACCCGGTTCAATGACAAAGATCTCAAAGGATGGGATTGGTGGTGGGACTGGATGGAAATGGCAATCGACCTTGCAGATACTCCCGACAAGCAGAATAGAGTAATAAAAGCATTAGATGCCATCAAGCCCAATGGCGATGATTGGAGTGCAAAATACAATGCTGAGACTGCACAAAAATACAAACTTGAAATAATCTCGCGGTGTGGCAGTCCGGAAGATCAAGTCAAGTTTATGTATGACAACGTATCTAATCCGGATTTTCGTAAAAGGCTTATTCAAATGGCTTGGGATAAGACCGATTATGATGAGGTTCTTAGACTTGCCATAGATGGCGTAAACCATGATACAGAGTATGCAGGTCTTGTAAGCGACTGGCGTGAATGGGAATATAAGGTCTATCGCGAAATAGGAGACAAGAACAATGAACTTCGGTTAGCCAGATACTTCTTTTTCGGTGGAAGCAGATGGGGCGAAAAGGAATACTCCATGGAATCGATGTACTCTGTGCTTAAGTCTCTTGTTCCCCATGAAGAATGGGAAAAATATGTAAAATCTTTGATAAGCGAGGCTCAGAGCAAAAAAGATATTGTCCGTCTGCTGTATATTTACACACAAGAGAAGATGTGGCAGGAATATATGGACTATATTCGCAAGAATCCATCCATATATGATATCGATGATGCGCCCTCAGAAGTCAAAAAACAATTCAGAGATGAAATAGTCAGGTTATATGCTTCTGCCGTCCGAAAATATTTTCAACGCGCATCCAATCGTGACTCATACCGTGAAGGTGTAGCATTTTTAAGAAAACTTATTCGATATGGAGGTGCGGAAGAAGCGGAACAAATTGCAATAGAACAAAAATCGCGCACTCCTCGCAGACCTGCGTTGATCGACGAGTTGTCAAAACTTTAGGTTTTAATAACTTTAACTATGTGACTGTACGAATCTGCATGTCAGACATACCCCCGGCCGTAGCAAAACCGACCGCCTCACGCCCCCGCATCGGTTTCCGCATCTGAAACTCCCTTTTGATCGGACAGCAGTTATTATTGTTCGTATAGCTCGATCGGGAGGCCGTCGGGGTCGCTGAAAAACATAAAACGTTTCCCCGTATATTCATCGATGCGCACCTGCTCATGGGGAATACCCTTTGCATCAAGTTCGGCGATTGCCTCATTCAGGTTTTCCACCTCGAAGGCCAGATGACGCAACCCTGCGGCTTCCGGATGAGAAGGCCTTCCGGGGGGATTGGGAAAAGAAAACAGCTCGACCACATATTCACCGTTGAGCGAGCAATCCGCCTTGTACGAGTCACGTTCTTTCCGGTAATGTTCGCTTTCCACGTTCAATCCCAGAACTTCCGTGTAGAAGAGTTTCGACTTTTCATAGTCGGAACATATCACCGCTATATGGTGTATCCTATTTAATTTCATAATTCAATTATGCTAAAACATTACTGCTTATCGTTCATCTTTCAGATGCGGTCAGCCGCGGCAATCTGAAAACAGACATAACACATACAGCTTAACCTACATGAAAAAGATTCTATTCACGCTTATCGCGCTGGTGACAGCGTTCAGCGCAGGAGCGCAATTCCCCGGCTGGGGTCCTCAGAGCAAAGTCGTTACCGACAGCATTCACAGCGACATCCTCGGAGCCACACGACAGTATACAATCTATCTGCCCAAGAGTTATGACGTGGATAAAGACCGCACATATCCTGTTCTCTATCTGCTTCACGGCATGAGCGGAGTCAATACGAGCTGGTTCAACGATCAGCGTGTCATGGATGTTCTGGATCAGCTTATCGCATCGGGCGAAGCCTGCGAAATGATTGTGGTTTCACCCAATGCCGGTGGCAACCCCTCGACCGAATGGAACGGCTATTTCAACATGCCCGGTTGGAAATACGAAGACTTCTTCTATCAGGAATTCCTTCCCTATATTGAAAAGACGTACCGTATCAAAGCCGACAAGGGCCACCGCGCTATCGCCGGCCTTTCGATGGGAGGCGGAGGTGCCACCAGCTATGCCCAGCGACATCCCGACATGTTCAGCTCGGCCTATGCCATGAGCGCCCTGATGAATATCCCGAGCGGTGCTGAGAATCCCACACCCGACCCGAAGAGCAAGATGAACTTACTGACTAACGCCGTGATCAAGAACAGCTGCATCAAATATATTCAGGATGCCGACGATGCCCGCAAAAACGACCTTCGCACCGTTGCCTGGTTTGTTGACTGCGGCGATGACGATTTCCTTCTGGATCGCAACATCGAGTTCTATCAGGCCATGCGCAACGCCGGGATTCCCTGCCAGTTCCGTGTCCGCGACGGTGGCCATACCGGCGAGTACTGGCATTCCGCTCTCTACACGGCCCTACCC
This sequence comes from Bacteroidales bacterium, assembly GCA_029007645.1. GTDB lineage: Bacteria > Bacteroidota > Bacteroidia > Bacteroidales > Muribaculaceae > Lepagella. The sequence goes on along the minus strand of JAQXIE010000015.1, from coordinate 30,310 downwards.
TTCGTAACCAGAAATTTCGACAAATAAGCCCATACCGGCAAGTGTGTCAAGAATCAGCCGAGGCTCCCGGTTATTTGTAATAACCGAGGGTCTCGCGGCATTTATCCGTGACATATTGCCAGTCGGCCGCCGAAACCTTCTCCTTGGGGAACAGCTTGCTTCCCATACCCACATAATCGGTATGCACGCCATATCGGCGCAGCGCGTTCACGGCAGCCTGACCGATCTCGTGCGCGGGAAGTTTGCTCACAAAATAAGCGTCATGTCCATAATTGGCACAGCTTACGGCCACATTGGCCTCGCCTCCGCCCCATATCACATCGAAGCTGTCTACCTGTACAAATCGCTTCGAGCCCTGGGGCGACAGCCGCAACATTATCTCACCAAGTGTTACAATCTTGCTCATTATCTATTACTTGATTTTTTCCATTAATTTCACGGCGTCGACATACCTCTCGATACTTTCGGCAACCATTTTAGCCTCCCTCATGGCCTCGACCACAGTCGCCGGACGTTCGGTGACGTCGCCACCGGCAAACACCCCGACGCGCGACGACATGCCGTAAGGTTCCTTTCGGGTCACCACATAACCGCGTTCATCCACATCGAGGCCGTTGGTCGTCGAGACGATTCGCGAAGCCGGCGCGCTGCCCAGTGCCAGGATCACGAAGTCGGCCGGAACAGTAGTCTGTGTGCCTTCCGTGTCGATGGTGATATTGGACAAGCGGTCGGCGTGGGGATCGGAATCGATTTTGACAATATTCGACTTCCACATGAACTTCACGCCTTCCTTTACGGCCTCGTCATATTCTGTCCGGAGTGCCTTCATCTCATTGATGGTGCGGCGGTAAACCACCGTCACCTCGGCCGCGCCCATCCGTAGAGCAGTGCGCGCCGTGTCCATGGCCGTGTTGCCGCATCCGACGACAAACACCTTGTCGCCTTCGTGCACGTAGACCTCGTCACGGTCCATATAACCGTTCTCATAGAGCGAGACGCGGCGCAGGAACCGGATGCCCTGACGCACGCCCGGATTGTTGCAGCCCGGAATGTCAAGGCGTGTCGGCTTGCCGGCCCCGGTGCCGATAAAGATGGCGTCGAAATTCTGGCGGAACAGATTGTCGATCGTCATCTGCTCCCCGATCGTAGTGTTGAGATGTATCACAACGCCCAGATTCTCGATCTTCTTGATTTCACGACGCACCACGGCCTTGGGAAGCCTATATTCGGGAATACCGAGCATCAGTACGCCGCCGGCCTCACGCTCCATTTCGAAAATCTCGACCGAGAACCCCCTGCGCGCCAGATCACCGGCCACAGTAAGCCCGGCGGGTCCGCTGCCTATGACAGCCACCCGTCCACGGGTCTTTTCAGGGATGGCCTCGTGCGTGATGCCGGCCTCTGAATCGAAATCGGCCACAAACCGCTCGAGTTTGCCGATGTTTATATGCGCGCCCTTCTTGCCGAGCACGCAATTTCCCTCGCACTGACGTTCGTGGGCGCACACGCGGCCGCACACGGCCGGCAGATTGCTCCGCTTGTTTATTATGGCCATGGCATTGCCGAAGTTACCCTTGGCCAGCTCCCCTATCCACTCCGGGATATCATTCCCGATGGGACAGCCCTTGCGGCATACGGGCACCTTGCAATGCAGACAGCGCTGAGCCTCCCGGATTGCTTCCGGCAGCGTATAGCTTTCGTTTACTTCTTTGAAATCCTGAGTCATCCGAACGTTATTTCATTTCCAGATACGGAATCTTGTCCATTGTTATTTCGATTTTTTGGATTTCCTGATTTTCTTACCGGCGATTCGATCCCAGTCTCCGGGAGTCTTACCATCCTGAATTCGTTTGAGACGGGCCAGCGACTCCAGATAATAGTAATCGGCGTAATTGAGCGGAGTGTCTATTTCCGAGCCCTGGGGCATCGAACCGGTGGAATGCATCAGTATAAATCCGCCATTCGCACATTTGGGGGCCGTATATTTGTCCGACGAGAGAGCGTCGAGAATCTGCATGGCATAATCGCGGTAAATCTTGCCTTCCCATTCGGGCACGAACGTACTCAGTTCGATCAGAGCAGAGGCGCAGATCGCACCGGCCGAAGCGTCGCGGGGAGAATCGGGAGCGGTCCGGGCATCGAGATCCCAATACGGCACACGGTCGGGAGCCTCATTCTTGCGCATGATCAGCGAAGCGATGTTTCGCGCCTGATCCAGATAGCGCTTCTCGCCTGTCTCGCGATAACATTCGGTGTAGCCGTAAAGGCCCCATGCCTGTCCGCGCGACCATGCCGAGTCATGGCTTTTTCCCTGGTATGTGCCGCGGCTCTCAACCCGGCCGTCGGGTGTATAGCTTACCACATGATAGCTGGAATAGTCCGAACGGAAATGATTCCGCATGGTCTTGTCGGCATGCTTCACGGCGATGTCACGGTATTTCGGATCGCCGGTCAGTTTCGAAGCATTGAAGAGTAGCTGCAGGTTCATCATATTATCGATGATTACGGGATAATTCCATTTGCCCCAATCCCAGCTGCGGATCAGTCCCACCTTGGGGTCGAACCGGCCTATCAGATTGTCGGCTGTCGCCACAATCACATTCTTAATGGAATCGTCGGGAGCGAGCCTCAACGCGTTTCCATACGAACAGTTCACCATGAAACCGAGGTCATGGGTATCCTTCTTGCGCGACACCGGCAGAAGCTGGTTGGTGTATTTAGCAGCCAGATCGCGCAGGTCCTCGTTGCCCGTCATCTCGTAGGCCAGCCAGAGCGAACCGGGATAGAAACCCGACGTCCAGTCATGGTAGTTCACATACGCAACGGTACTGAAATCCTTGACCGAAGGATGTTTGGCCATGCCGGTTTCGGGATAAAAATCTTTGGGTGCGCGCTCCAGGTGATAAGCCACTTCAGGTATTGAATAGTCAGTGACGAGCGTTCGGGGAAACTTTCCATCCTCCGGAATCCGGGAGGCCTGATACCGTAATTGGTCGGCGGCGTCCGACACTATCTGTCCGGTGGTTCGCTGAGCCGATGCGCCTGTTGCAAGCAGAAACATTGCGGATAAAACCGTGATGTAAGTCTTCATGATTATTGTTGTATGTTAGTTAGTCTTTGCAATATCAATTCTATTGGGCCATATCGCATAGCAAATGTCTATTGGTCCATACGCATAGCAAATGCAAATATATAAAAAAATCCCGAATCATGCGTCAGCATGCCTGCACTATTGGCCATCTAACCAAGAAAAATCGGTGTTATCTATCTCTTATTCTACACTCTGAAAATCAAACATTGAAATGACCACGAAAAAATAGACGGGAGCTATGTTCTGGATGCCGAGGAAGATTCCTTCCTCCCCACTCCGAAAGTGGATGTCGCCGACACCGTCGGCGCCGGCGATTCCTTCACCGGAGCATTCATCTCCAGCATACTGAAGGGACACTCCCTCCGCGACGCGCACGCCACCGCCGTAAAAACGTCGGCTTTCGTCTGCACCCAGCAGGGGGCGATGCCCAAGGTCCCGGCCGAATACCTGGCTTGAGTAATAGCCGATAGCTTCAATAGCCTTTATAGCCTCTATAGCCACGATAGACTGATTAGGTTAGATAGTTAGATAGTTAGATAGCAGTGGGCCTATACCCGATTTTGGGTATAGGCTTTTTTTTGTAATTTTTGTAATTTTGTCGCGATAATTACGACCTTTTCAGAATGGAGAACAGAGAATATTACCGCCCGACAACGAAAATGTTCTCGTTGATATGCCAGCAACCCTCTCTGTTGCAGATGATGAGCCGCTTCGGCATCCCTTTGGGCGTGGAGGATAAAACAGTGGACGAAATCTGCAGCGAGCACGATGTGGACACCACTACATTTCTGGCTGTCGCCAACTATATCCGCTTCGGTCGCGAGGCTGTGCGCGGATCGATCGGCAAGGTGAGCATACCCTGTCTGATGGATTATCTGCGGCGCGCCCACAGATATTTCCTCGATTTCCAGCTTCCCTCGATCCGCCGAGAACTGCTGGAAGCCATTATATGCACCAACAAGAGCGAGCTGAGCAAGATCGTCAATCTGATAATACAATTCTACGACAGTTTCACCGAGCAGGTACGCCGACACATGGAGCATGAAGATTCACAGGTGTTCATCTACGTCGACGAGCTTCTGGAGGGGAACCGCCGCGCGGAATACAGCATAGACAGTTTCGCCAGATCGCACGAGGCCATCGATTCGAAACTGCAGGAAGTCAAGAACGTCATAATCAAATATTACAAGCCCGACGCCGCTTCCGACCTGCTCAACGCGATGATGTACGACATATTCGTGTGCGAAAAGGACCTGCGCAATCATTGCGAGGTGGAGAACGATATCTTCGTTCCGGCCGTCAAGCTGCTTGAAGACTCGATCGAGGTGACCGAAGACAATGACGACACCGGTTCGCAAACCGAGCTTTCGGACCGCGAGAAGGAAATCGTCGGGCTGCTGGTGCGCGGCATGAAGAACAAGGAGATCGCCGACAAGCTGTTCATAAGCGTCCATACCGTGCAGACTCACCGCAAGAACATCAGCCGCAAACTGGACATCCACAGTGTCGGCGCCCTGTCGATCTATGCTATTGTCAACAATATCGTCAATCTCGAAGATATCAAGAATTAACTTTAGGAGTCTTTGCCGGCCGGAAGCAGATGAAATAGAGCAGAGCCACTGTCAGGGAATAAGCGGCGAATATAAGCCATGCCGACTGCCAGTCGCCGACAAAGAGGCGCATCGTTGCGCCTGACTCCGTGCTGACCTGCTGCCAGTGGCAGAAGCTGTTGACCACTCCCCCGGCACAAAGCGTGCCGAGCGATGCGCCTATGCCGTTGCTCATCAGCATCAGTATGCCCTGTCCCAGGCCACGCCGCTCTGGCGCGCTGCTCTGATCCATGTAGATATTGCCGGCGATGGTCAGGAAATTGAAAGCCACACCGTAAACCAGCATCGAACCGTTAAGCATCCACAGGCCACCGCCCGGATTGCCGAACGCGAAGAGCAGAAAACGGAGCGCCCATGCCACAAGCGCAGTTATCAATACGCTACGGATGCCGAACCGTTTCATGCACCAGCCCACGAACAGCACGCAGACGGCCTCGGATATCTGGCTCAGCGAGAATAGCATCGTGGCATTGCCCGCCGCCAACGTGCCCGCATAGGCTGAATCGGCCATAAAACTCGATATGAAAGGAGTGGCGAAGCCGTTGCTGATCTGCAGACATACCCCCGACAGGGCGGCAAGCAACAGAAAGGTCCGCACCGGCGCATTGCGGAAGAAGGTGAACATCTCCCTGAAATGCTCGCCGAGTCCGGTGCTTTGCTGTGCCATGGGGCGGACACACGGCAACGACAGTGTATAGAATGCCGTGACAAAACCGATCACCGAGGAGGACAGCAGCTGCATCGGCGTGTATTGGAACCGGAATGTCGACATCGGTCCTGCATCCGACAATGTGAAGCCGAAAGCGCCGTCATGCCAGTAGGCACTGTTAACAAACCACATGGCCGCGACAAATCCCACTGTCCCCCAGACCCGGATACGCGGGAATACGTCCACCGGCCGCAAGCCGCGGCTTTTCAATATGCCGAAGGCCGTGGTGTTGGCCAATGCCATTGTAGGCATATAAAAGGCCAGAAACAGCACGTACAAGCCGAAGAAGGGAGCAAAATCCATCATTGGATGCGTCATGGCATACCGCCACGCCGCCAGCATGGCCAGCGCGGCCGCCCCGTGGCACAGCCCCAACAGCCGGGCCGGAGACACATACCTGTCGGCGATATGGCCCATCAGCGCGGGCATCACAAGCGACACGAAACCGACCGCAGCGTAGAACCAGGCAATATCCCGACCCAGACCTCCCGCACCCAGCAGCTGTCCAAGGCATGTCAGATAACAGCCCCAGACAGCAAACTGCAGGAAGTAGAGCAACGAGAGCGATGCTACGTATTTGCTTTCCGGCCCCTTCATGTCTTAGTACGTCATAGTTGTCAGAATGACGCCTCGACGCCTCCCATAATCGTGAATCCAGGCATCGGACAGCCGTAAACCACTTCGTAACGCTTGTTGTTGATGTCGTCAAGTTTTACGAAAGGCTTGACCGTAATGCCCTTGGCGTGATATTTATAGGCCATCCGCAGGTTGAGCAGCGAATAATTCACATTGCCGTCGGGATTGCCCGTATTCAGACTCCAGATATTGTTGTTGCTGAGTGTAATCTCGAAATTGCGGGGCGTGACGTCGAGCTGCACGTCCAGCTTGTTTTTGGGCGCATAGAGCAGATCGGTGCTGCTGGTGTGCAGATAGGCGTAGTTGGCCGAGAGGCGAATCCAGCTGTTGAAACGGTAGGCCGCATCGATCTCAAATCCCTTGTTGATGAACTTTCCGGTATTTACATTCAGCGGAGAGCCTTCGCGCATCACTGTCTGGATCATATCCTTCGCATCGATCAGAAAGAAAGCCACGCCCATGTCGAGACAGTTGTCGAAGAGACGCTGACGGAGTGACACCTCATAGTTGAGCATACTCTCAGGCTTCAGATCGGGATTGGCAGGCTTGTACATGTAAAGTTCTCGCAAATTGGGCGCACGGAAACCCTTGCCGAAACTGAACTTGAACTGCGAGCCTTTCCATCCGCGGACAACGAGTCCTGCCTGAGGCACCCATTCGTTGCCGTACTGCGAGCTGTGCTGCTGGCGCACGCCGGCATTAAGGCTCAGGATGTCATGGAAAAACGACTGCTGCATCATCACATACCAGGCCACCTCGTTGACGTGACGGCGGATACCCTCCTGTACCGTGCCGTCGGCCTTGAGCGTATTCCATGTGTGGCCGCCCCAATGCACGAAGTCAAGTCCCAGACTCAGGTCGTTGCCCTGCCATGGATGCAGCGTCTCGTAGAGGGTGAAGCCCATGTTGTAATCAGTGGAATGGAACAGATAATTGCGAGGTTCGGTTCCAGGCGCGTGTCCGTCATCGATGTCATGGTCACCCCAATTGATATAAGCCTGAACACCTCCGTCCATGAAGGAGTAGGTGTTGTGGGCATAGATCGACGAGGCTCCCCGGAATATGTATGTCCACATGCTTTCGAGCGGCGACTGCACCGTTCCGGGATTGTTGGCTTTGCTCTGGGTCATATCGACGAGTCCGCCGACGCTCCAGTGTGCGCTCGGGGTATAAGTCAGATTGATGTACTCGTTTGCCAACCAGAACTCCGAGCCCTTGCGACTGCCGTTGCTCCGGTCGAGCTGGCCGGCGACAAGCACGCTGCATTTGTCCTTGCGGTAACCGGTGGAAAGATTGAATTTCTGAGTATTATAGCTGCCGAACATAGCACGGGCCCGTCCGGAGACGCCATCGCGCTTCTGATGACGCGTGATTATATTGACCGAACCGCCCATGGCATTCGAGCCATAGAGCAGCGATGACGGTCCCTTGACTACCTCGACACGCTCCACACCGTTGGCTACATACGTGTCGGGCAATTCATGTCCGAATACCGCCGCCCACTGCGGCTGGCCGTCAATCATAAACAATACTTTGTTGTTCTGGCCCACACCACGGATATTGACCGCACCTGCCGAACCGTTGGATATTCCATACCCGGCCAGTCCGCGCTCTGACACAAACATGCCGGGTATCTGCGACGTCAGCACCGGAAGCAACGAACTCTCCGTGCTGTTGTTGATTACCGAATCATCCACAACAGTAACATTAAGCGGCAATAGTTCGACTCTTGTCTTCGACGGGGCCGAAACTACCAGATCCTGAAGCTGCACTTCTTCAGGTTCGGCCTGCGCGGAGGCGGCAATCACTGCTATTCCTGCCAATACTGCTATCTTTTTCATCCTTGGGGAAATTTTATCGCAAAATTAACAATTTTCCCGACACTTGACATTATACATTCCGCCATTTTTCTTACACATATCACTGCTTGCAAGATTTTGGTATTCCATGGGAGGCTTTGCCGATTTCGACGCCTGGAACAAAACGGTTTCCGAGATCAAACAGAGTATCGTCAATCCGCTGATAGTCAAAGTAACTAATTAAGATAAGGCTATTAATACCTAAATCGAAATCAGTTCGAGGGTGCGAGATTCCAGCCGTCGAGCGTCAGGACCACATCGGGTGCGGATGCAGGCAGCCGGCAGTTCACGGTACGCGTCTCGCCCGGCCTGAGCGTAAGATAATTGTCGCTCCAGAATGCGGGCGCGATCAACTGTCCCTCGGAATCCTTTGCTGCCAGACGGTTGAAGAATGCCACCGTCTTGCCGAGGTTGGCGAGCGTGACATGAAGCGTGTCTCCGTCGCGACGGCTGTCGACTTTGACAGTGGTGGGAGCAAGTTTGTCAAGGTTCTTGTAGCTGGCATAATGAGTGGGTTTTGTCATATACCACTCGCTGTGCTCATAATCGTTAACGCTCTCGTCGGCTGTAAGAACATAGAAATTATCGGCAATCTCGCGGCCTGCATCGTCAGTAAGCGAAAGGAAAAGGAAATCCAGATCATCGGGGCGTTCGATGTCGGCAACCTTAACAACAGTGAATGGCTCCACGCTGACCGGCACCGACTGCCGGGTGTAGGGCTCGCTGTCATTGAGACGGTAGCGGATAAGCGAAGCATTAAGCGAGACAGGCCCGGCGGTCTCGTTTACGGCCACCACCGCATGCTTGCCATAATCGTATACAAGCTGCACCGGATGATTGGATTTCTTTACTGAATAATAAGCCGATGTGGGCACAAGATAGTGGTCGTATAGCTGCCAGTAGAGCGACGGCCATGCCGAATTGAGCATCCATTGTATTAAGCCCGTTGCGCGGGGAGTACCGGCGCGGAATGCCTCGAACATGGTGCGCGTGCCCTCATAATTCACAAGCTCTGCTTTGCGTATAAAATCATTGAAGTCCGTGGCGCGTCCGTAATGTCCATTGATGGCGTCGGTAAGATTGTCGAGATTATCCATACCTTTGGCCTTGGTGCAATGATAGTCGTAAGCGGTCGATACGGGCCAGATGCTGTCGGCCGGTATCATCCTGAGCACGGACTCGCGCTGAGGCATCTGCGCTCCGATGCCGGTCTCGGTGTTCCAGCCGAAATTGCCGCCCGGGGCTTTCGGATCATACCAGTAAGATGGAGAGACATAGTCGTACGGACCGGCCATCTTCGTTCCCGAGGGGCCCGAGATATCGCTGGTCATATCCTTGGCCGCCGTGACGCAGGGACGGTCATCGAGCCGGGCCAACGTGCGTCGGTAGCGTTGCTCCAGTTCCGGACGGGGAATCATATCGGAACCAACAAACCAGGCTATGATCGAGGGATGATTGCGCAGCCATGCCACCTGATCGCCCAGCGAGCGGTCAATAAGATTCATGTCCGGCTCCGTGCGTATGCCGCCGTATTCGTCGCAGGGCGACCCGATATAGTTCTCCCATTCCCACTGGCAGCTCCATCCGGTCAATACCATCAGTCCGAGGCTGTCGCATAGGTCGTAAATGTTCTGCGATGTGCCCCAGATATTTTCGAATCTGACCGTATTCAGGTTCATGTCGGCCACGTAAGTCGCCTCGATTTCATTACGCGCCGAATCGTTGCGCAGGAAGATATCGTCGGTCCATCCTGCGCCGCGCAGCAGCACGGGACGTCCGTTGAGCCGGAAGCCACGCTGGTTGTCGGATGTAAGATAATCCTCTATCTCGCGTATGCCGAACCGCACAGTATCGCTGTCATACACCCGGCCTTGGTCGTCGGTGAATGTCAGCTGCATGCCGTACATCTCTGGGCTGCCCATGTTGCGACACCACCACAGGCGCGGATTGAGCACATGCAACTCCGGTGCGTCCTGAGGTGTGACGGTGACCGTGCGCGTCTCGCCTGGAGCCAGAGTAACAGCCTTCTTTATCTCGCGTCCGTCGAACGAGCCTCGCAGCGTGCCGCTCACAGGAGTCGCAGAGGTGTTGGTCAGCGTAGCTTCGACTGTTAGCCAAGCTTCGCCGAGTGTATTCTTGTTGATTTTGCTCTTTACGGCAGGAGAAGACAGGGCCACGCGGTCGCTGACATGCACCGTAACCGGACGGAACACACCCATACTCTCGTCGGCCGGGCGCGGATTCCAGTCAACGAAGCCGATGTTCGGCTCTCCGGGCTGAGCGCGGCGCACCTTCAACGCCAGCCGATTCTCGGTTTTGACATAGGGGGTGATATCTATCGTATGACGGCGGAATGGGCCCATTATCGAATCGTCCGAAGCCACAAGCTTTCCGTTGACATACACATCCGCCCGATAGGATATGCCGTCAAGTTCAAGAGCGGCATGCTGACCGTCGGTCAGTGGCGGGAGCGCGAAATCGGTGACCCACCACCATGGCGAGTCAAACTGCGATCGGTTGACATTACGGTAACTGTTCCCATCAAGCAGGTTGGCGGGATATACGCCGTTGTCCATAAGCACGGCCATGGCTGTGGAGGGCACTTTGGCATTGTACCACGTGCTGTCGGGAAGAGCCTCGGGAGCCACGGCGGCCGACTGCACGCGCCAATTATCGGAGAGCCGTATCTTATCGGCAGCTCCTGCTGTTCCGGTTATGAAGCAAAGGCCCAGTGCGAGGGCCAGGATAGTAGGTATACGCATGGCGGTTTGATTATACGAGTGCTGATGCACCGAGGATTGCCACATCGTCAAGCTCCGAGCGGGCTATGACGAGTCCTTTAAGCGCGGGGGCATACCAGAAGGTGGAGAGTTCCTTCATCATGGCGGGTTCAAAGAGATCGAAGGCCGACGAGATACCTCCGCCAAAAACAAATCCGTCGGGATCGTAGGCATTGAGGAGCGCCTTGAGCATACAACCGACGTTACGGCCGAAATGATCCCAGATGGCTTGCGCACGGGCGTCGCCGGCACGTGCCGCTTTGGCCGCCTCCGCGCCTGTGCATCCGTACTCGCGTACAAAAAAAGGACTCGAGCAATAATATTCGAAGTTATGGTCGCGGTATGGCATCTCCCCGATCTCACCGGCGCCCGTGTTGCGCCCGCAATAGAGTTTGCCGCCAATGATCAGGCCGCTGCCGGTACCGGTGCCGAGTGTTATGCCCACCATCGAATCGAGATCACGGCCGGCGCCAAACTGTTTTTCGCCAAGGGCAAAGCAATTGGCGTCGTTATTGATTTCCACCTTGATACCGAGTCGCTCGGTGAGCAAGTCACGCAGCGGAACTTCATCCCACGACGGTATGTTTGTGGCGCGGTAAACGGTGCCGGTACGTGAATCGACAAGCGTGGGCACGCCTACGCCGACACCCTCGGTCTCGGGCGTGATATACTTTGCGATGAGGTCGGCAAGCTTGTTGACTACGGTCATCTTGTCTGCCTGTGCCGGACACGGGATAATTTCTTTCTCTATGATCCGGCCATTGGCAACGACGCCTACACGCATATTGGTACCTCCCAGGTCCACGCCTATCTTGTTTTTCATATTTTTTAGATTTTCTTCATTATTTGCAAATATACTTACTTTTTCCTGAATTCCACAGCCTCCCCTCCGGTTTTCTCTCAAGATAATTAAGACTCCGACCCGCTATTTGACGGGTCGGAGTCTTATTGTTTGGTTTCTGGCTGCCTATTTGCAACCGCAGAACATTGCCGATATAATGTAGCTGATTTGAGAAAGCGTATATCAGCGTTTCAGTCTCTTGATCGGTTTCTGAAGATTCAGGATATTATTCGTACGAACCTCGGACGCAGCCACGGGAGCTGAGAGCTTGGCTTTAATGTCACGTGACGATGCGCCGACAAGGAAATCGTAGACACCGGCATCGACAATCCATGCCGAACGGTTCTCATCGTACCATGCAAGATCGGCTGCATCTACGGCCATCGAGAGGGTCTGGGACTCTCCTGGAGCTAATTCCCGAGTTTTGGCAAAAGCCCTGAGTTCCTTCACCGGTTTGTTGGCTTTCTTGCTGTCGGGAGCGGCTACATACAGCTGGACAATTTCCTTGCCCGGACGGTTGCCGGAATTCCTGACAGTTACATCAACCGTATAATGCCCGTTGTCAGCCTTTATCTTGGGATCGGAATATTCAAATGTGGTGTACGACAGTCCATATCCGAAAGGATAAACCACAGGTTTGTCAAAGGCATCGAAATAGCGATATCCTACATAAATATCCTCCTCGTAGGCTGTGTAATCCACATTTCTCAACTCATGCTTGGGTCCCTGATTCCCCTTGACGATCAGCATATCGGATTCAATATCGATCGGGAAATTTGCTGAAGAAGCATGATCCAGATAGCTGACGGGGAAGGTCATGGTCAGTTTGCCCGACGGATAAGCCTTACCGGACAGGACATCGGTGACACTGTTTCCACCCTCCTGACCTGCCTGCCATGCACAGAGGATCGCATCCGGAGCTTCGTTCCACGAGGCTGTCTCAACCGCACCTCCCACATTCAGCACTACAACTGCTTTTTTACCGGCGTCATGGAAAGCCTTGCATATATTCTTGATGAGCGCCACATTATCCGCCGAAAGGTCAAAATTGGATGACGTCCGGTCGCGGAATTCGCCCGAGCCACGGCCTACGGTAATTATTGCCACATCATTCTCGTCTACGGCACGTTTCAGCCGGTCGGCAGTAAATGACAGTTCTTCGGGCAATACAATCGGCATAAAAGAGGACAAAGACGACGTATCAGATTCCGCCTTGATGCGCTCTCTTTCCTTTTGCAGGTGCGCATCGTACTCCCGGCTCAGAGAGGTGTCGATGGTATATCCGCCATTCTTCAATCCGTCGAGCAACGACACGGTATATGCCCTGTTGACATTGCCCGAGCCTGTGCCTCCCGGTATGAAGTCGTAAGAGGTGCAGCCGAAAAGCGCAACTTTCTTGCACGAATCTTTCAAGGGGAGCGTGCCGTCGTTATTTTTAAGCAACACCATACCTTCGGCAGCCGTTTCCCTCGTGACTGCTGCATGAGCTTTCAGATCAGGTTTGTTGCTATAGGCATACTTCTTGAAGCGCGGCGTTTTCATGATGAGTTCGAGAATACGCTTGACGTTCCTGTCCAGCACCGCCGCATCGAGTGTTCCGTTTTTTACGGCAGCCACGATGTCCTCATATTGCTTGGCATATCCGGGCTGAAGCATGTCATTGCCGGCACGCATTTGCGCCGGAGAATCATTGCCACCGAACCAGTCGGTCATTACCAATCCTTTGAAACCCCATTCATCACGCAGCAATGTTGTAAGCAGCTCGGGATTCTCGGAAGCGTACAAACCGTTAATGTAGTTATATGACGACATTACGGTCCAGGGATCGGACTCCTTGACCACGGTTTCAAAGCCCTTGGTATAGATCTCGCGCACGGCGCGTGGCGATACCTGAGCGTCATTTGCCATACGGTTGGTTTCCTGATTGTTTAGGGCAAAATGCTTGACCGATGTGCCTACGCCATTACTCTGAACACCCCGCACATATGAAGCGGCGATTTTACCACTTACCAGCGGATCCTCGGAATAATACTCGAAATTACGGCCGCACAGGGGATTTCGCTGGATATTCAATGCAGGAGCAAGGAGGACATCGGCGCCGTATTCCAGCACTTCATTACCGATGGCCCGTCCCACACGCTCCACGATATCCTGATTCCATGTCGAGGCAAGCAGTGTCCCGATGGGGAAATGCGTGCAGTAATATGTAGCACTGTCTCCCTCGCGCGTCGGGTCGATACGCAGTCCGGCAGGACCGTCGGCAAGCACGATTGCCGGAATCCCCAGTCTCGCAACCGGATATGTCGTTCCGGCCGCTCCGGGTACGATACCACGGGTCGCGCCCACTACCGCATTGTCTCCGTTATCGAACCCATCCATTCCGGTGCCGATTACCAGATGAGCCTTCTCCTCAAGAGTCATGGCGGCAATCACGTCGTCGATTGAATCGCGCCCCAGTTGGGGCGTGCTCTTGCATCCGCTCACCAGCAATCCGGCACAGAGAGTTCCCAGAATTATATGTATTGATCTCATATAACTATTTATTCAGGTCCTGTTTATTTAAAAAGACGGGGAGCGAAATCGGTCAGATAGATGCGCCAGTTCTTCCAGATATGTCCTTCGGGAGTTTCAAGATAGGTGTATTTGTAACCCTTCTGATCGAGCTTCTGACGGAACTGCTTATTTGCATCATAAAGGAAATCCTTATCACCGATGGCGATATAGTAGAGCGCGGGCTTTTTGTCGAACTGAGTCTTCAGTTTGGCGTCGAAATCCTCGTATATGGGGGATGATACTTTCTGATCGGGCATTATTGCGGCCGAGAAGAGGCCGACATAATCAAACATATCGGGATATTGCTTGGAAATATTCAGCGAGTGGAAACCGCCCATCGACAGACCGGCAATGGCGCGATGCTTCTTATCGGCTTTTGTCCGGTAATTCTTGTCTATGAAGTTCACCACATCGGGGAATGCGGTCTCGAACGAGCCTTCCATTGTTTTAGGCAGGTTAATGGTCGGAGCAATAAATCCGAGAGAGGATTCACCGGGAGCGGCCTGAAGCGCGGCGTTGCCGTTGGTCATGACTACGATCATCGGCTCAGCTTTGCCCTGAGCGATAAGATTGTCGAGAATCTGTGCAGCGCGTCCCAGTTCGGTCCATGCATTTTCATCTCCACCCATTCCGTGCAGCAGGTAGAACACAGGATATGAATCCTTGCCTTCTTCATAGCCGGCCGGCGTATATACCGTCATACGGCGGTCCATGCCCAATGTCGGAGACTTATACCATACTTTCGACACCGTGCCGTGAGGAACATCCGATATCTTATACAGATCCACGCGCTGATCGCCACCAATCAGGAACACGTTAGTCACGCTCTGCACATCACGAATCATGTAGACATTCGAAGGATCGTTGATCTTCAACCCGTCCACCAGAAAGGTATAGCTGTAAAGTTCGGGAGCGAGAGCCGCGGGAGTGGTATATGTCCAGATCCCCTTTTCATCCTTTGTCAGAGCTGCTGCGCCGGGACCGTCGAACTCGCCGTAGGGCGTCTTGATTTTCTCGGTCGGCAGGAAATCACCCGTCACCTTCACTTCCTTTGCACCGGGAGCGTTCAGACGGAATGTCACGGTGTTGTTTTCGTGTACTTCGGGCGATACGATCTGTGATCCGCCCCACAGAGCCTGCTGTGCATTAGCCGCCAGGGCAGCCATGCCCATCAGCGAGATACAAATGATCTTTTTCATTATTGTTGATTTTGATTGTTTCTGCTAAGTGATTGTTTGAATTTAACTTTCATTCACCCGAAGAGGATGAAAATGAATTTCCATAACACTCCTAAGTGTTAATTCAGACACTCTCTAAAATCCACGGAGTGGAAACTCCCTGACGAACGACATTAGATCTTTGTCATGATTGCGGACAACCTTGCATTTCCGGTCAAAAATCATGGTCGCGCCCGATTCCCGGGAATATGGTTCCCAGGTAGGCAGACTGTCGGTCTGAGGATTCCCCGTGCGCGCAAAATTAATCCATGCGCTGCTCATCTCGTCGGCAAGTTTCAACGCGTCGGCTCCGCCTCCGGTCATCGAGCTGTGCCTGTCGGCGTTGTTGAATACAAACGGAATGTCCATACAGTGTGTGCTTCGAAGTATTCCATCCATTACCGGTGATTCCCATGTAAATAGATACATGTAGACAGGAGCACCCTTCTGCGCCGCTTTCAGTTGTCCCTGCTCCACGGCGCCGGGACGGAACACAAGGTCTATGTCGATTAAATCCTGAGGTTTGAAATCAGGATAAGCCTTTTTATAAGCGGCGATAAATTCGTCAACACGGTCGCCGTACTTGTTGGCGAGGAATCCCTTGGCGTCTTCGGCGCTGATATTCCGGAATTTAGGCACATAAGTACTGGCTGTAAACTCATGTTTTGTCGTACCGATCAGCATCGGGATATCTTTGCTCTGCTCCGGAGCTGCCGGATCAAACGGCTGTGCGGGAAGAATATCATTGTCCACAACGGGGGCCCATCCGAATATGAAAGATCTGATGCCCTCCTTCTCAGCTTCGGCACGCACCTTTTTTATGGCAGCCTCACCGGCGGCAAGGAGTTGCTCGTAAGGAATAGCGTCCAGTTTCGACACCTGAGCCGGCGACACTCCGAGTTCCGCAAGAGTCTGTTCGGCTATCTTTCTGGAATATTTCTGCTCCATGGTGCGGAGCATCGATCCGCTCTGCACTATCGCCTTATGAAACAAGCCTTTGGCGGCCGGTGTGGCAAGCAGGGTCGAGACCTTGCCTCCACCGCCCGACTGACCGAATATGGTTACATTTCCCGGGTCGCCCCCAAACGCTTCTATATTGCGGTTTACCCATTGCAGGGCCGCCACGAGGTCGAGCAAACCCGCATTCCCGGAATGACTGTATTTCGCATCGTAAGCCGACAGATCAAGGAAACCGAGCGCATTGAGCCGGTGGTTGAGGGTCACCACCACGACATCACCCTTTTTGGCAAGGTTTGTCCCGTCGTAGGAAGGCAATTCCTGTCCGCTTCCCGCCGAGTAACCTCCACCGTGAAGCCACACCATGACTGGCCGCTTCTTACCGTCATTCACTCCGGGTGTCCAGATATTTACCCGCAGACAGTTCTCGTCGGGGTATCCGTCATCCCAGTCAAAGGCAAATGCCTGCTCGTCGCTGTACCAGCCCGTACGCTTCCCCTGCGGACACGTCGGGCCGTATGCCCGCGAGCTGCGCACTCCCTCCCACTTATCCGGCGCCTCCGGCGCACAGAACCGCTTCGCTTTGGCATATGGAATCCCCTTATATGTATGTATGCCTTTATTAATATAGCCGGCTACTTTGCCCGATTGAGTTTCTACAACTGCTGTGTCCGATGCTGATATGATCTCATTCTGAGCAACGGCTTCGGCGGAGGCCTTCGACGAACATGCTCCGAACAGAACTGCCGCCATCATTGCAGGTATGAAGATTTTATTCATGGTTATTGTGACTTTTAAGTAGTTCGATTTACTCCGCAAAATTACAATTTAAATCTGATTTTCACTTACTGATAAATACAATTTTTTTTCTATAGCCATTACGGGTTGCATATTTGTTCAAATCCTTTTCTATTTGTTCAACCCGCGTCGCAAGACGTCAGACATCATATGTTTGCAATACGTTTTAAAGAATTTTCGCTAAATTTGCACTATAAAAACAAACCATGAGAAATCTCTGTCTGTTTCTGACTGCAATTACAATTTTAACCGCCTGCAACCGGACAAAGGAACAGCAGGACCATACGTCGACTTCGGTTGAAAGCCCGGTGATCGCTCCCGGACTTTCAAATAAAAAAGTCAAAGTCATAGCCGAAGATTCCTTAGGACATATCTGGATGGGTACCATCAGGGGACTGAACAAATACAACGTTCATGAATTCCATCAGTATTATTGTACCGACAATCCCACCGATATTCCCGACAATCAGATCAACGATATAATGAATGACTCGCAGGGTAACCTGTGGATAGCTACTGTCAACGGGGCCTGCAGATATACCGACCGGGATAATTTCCATAACATCCACCAAAGTTTTCCAAACCGCAATATCCATAAGATTCTTCAGACAAAAGACGGGAGGATACTTTTTGACTATATGCATCATCTCGGTGTATATGACGAGACAGGCGATTCCATCAGGATAGTCGTCAGCGAATTTGACCCGCAGCACACTTATAATCAGCACACGTTTATCGACCCCGACAACAAGATGTGGACGATAAACCCGCTATACCTGCGCCGCATCAACATCAACACGTTCCAGGTCGAAGACTCCGTTCCGCTGCCAACGAGGCCGATGACGGCATATATGCAGGACAACGGCGACATATGGATGGCCGGGGGACACAACCTGACCCGATACAGCACATCGTCACGAAAATTTACGGCCGTACCGGAGGCCGCCGCCAATCACCCGAAACTCCAGGGAAGCGCCATAACCGTCATACATCCCTACAACGACCATTCACTCCTTCTGGCAACCGAACGGAACGGCCTATTCCTTTTCGACTTTTGGGCCAACACCATGTTGCATCAATCCGACAGCGGGTTCCCGTTTGAAGCTCCTGATTTCAATGTGAGCTGTATATTTACGGATTCTCACGACAATTTATGGTTTGGGTCCGTCGACCAAGGTTATGCCGTAAGGTACCATTATAAGGCCCGCTTCAATACGGACAATTTCCTCAATTCGATGTTTGAGGGAAAATCGGTCATATCTCTGGATAAAGACTCTCGCGGAAATCTTTGGATTGTTACGCTTGCCGATGGAATGTTCGTATATAATACCGAATCGCGGAAGGCTCGGAAAATAGAGGTCCCTCCTGTGACATCTTTTTACAACCCGCACGCTGTGGCCGACATCAGCCGGATTATGGTCGATTCAAACAACGATGTCTGGCTGGCCTATTCCAAAGGGAATGTTATACTTCATTGCACCTACGACGGCAACGGCCTGAATGTCGTCAGATCTTATAAGCTGTTCATGCCGCTGACCATGGTTGAAGACAAGTCGGGAACAGTATGGGTCGGCACTCAGAGCTATCAGGTTTATGCCAAACGGAAGGAAGACGTTGAATTTAAGCCCGTAAATATCTTTCCGGCTTCGCCTGCTTTCGTACCGAGCATACTGGCCATGCCTGACGGGAAGGTGCTTTTTGCCGGATTTTATTCCGACATACGCCAGATTGACTCCGGGAGTCTTAAGCCACATCCTCTGCTTCATCCCGACAGTCTTGCCCAATGCATCAAACGGTCGGTGCTAATTCCCACCGACATGATGAGCGACCGCTCCGGAAACGTCTGGATCGGGACCGTAAGCAACGGCCTGCTGAAATATAATTCCGACAGCGGCACTTTACGTAACATCGCCGGCACGCCCTGTCTCGACATATCGAGCATCGAGGAGGACAGCAACGGCAATCTCTGGGTCGCCACACAATATGGGCTGGGGAAATATGACCCGCATTCAGGCAAATTCACAAACTATTACGAGGAAGACGGCATCGGAGGCAACCAATTCTATGACAGGGCTTCATGCAGTTTGCCCGACGGCTCGCTCGCTTTCGGGGGCACGCATGGCCTCACCGTGTTCAAACCTGCGGAAGTCGGCACGCTGCGAACGGTGCCCCTGCTCTTCGAGGATCTGAAGATACACAACCGGGTGATCCACCCAACCGATGACACCAACATTTCCAAAGCAATGTCGCATAGGCCCGACATCACCATTGATCATGACGAGAACGGTTTCAGCATCTCCTTCGCCGCCCTTGACTACAGCGAGCATGACCGGGTTCATTATCAGTACCGCATGGAGGGATTTGACAAGTATTGGATCGACGCCGGCAACAACCGTGAGGCTTATTACGCCAATCTGCCGTCGGGCATCTATAAGTTCAAAGTCAGGATTTCCAATAACGACAACAGCATCGAACCTGTCGAGACATCGATCAATATAAAGGTCAAGCCTGCCCCATGGCGGTCCTGGTGGGCGATATGTCTGTATGTGGTCGCTGCACTGATAGTGGCGTGGATTTTCATCCGGATTCTGACACAGATCAGACGCGAAAGACGCGCTGCCCATAAGGCACGGCTGGAAAAGGAGCAGGAGCGGCGCGTCAACAATATGAACATGAGCTTTTTCGCCAATGTCTCACATGAATTCCGTACGCCTCTCACCATGATTTCTGGCCCGATAACGCAATTGTATGAAAATCCGGAGATCAAAGGCGACGAGAAAAGAATTTTACGGATCGTGCACCGTAATGTGGCCCGAATGCTGCGTCTGGTCAATCAGCTTATGGACTTCAATAAGCTTGAGAACGACACGCTGAAACTGCAGGTATGCCGCACTGACATGATCTCGCATCTGCATCAGTTTATCGACATCTATTCCATCAATGCACAGGAAAAAGGAATTAAGCTTACCTGCAGCGGCCTGAATGATTCCTTTATAACATGGATCGATATCGACAAGTGCGAGAAGATTGTCGGCAATATCCTTTCGAACGCCCTGAAGTTCACGCCGGCCGGAGGTCAGGTGGAAATACGCTTCGATGTTATAACAGCCGAAGAAGCCAACAAGCTGCTTGAAGGCAAAACCACTGCTCTGTCTTCAAGATATGCCATGCTTACGGTGACCGACAGCGGAAACGGCATACCCGACGGCCAATTGGAGAAAATATTCGAACGCTATTATCAGGTGGACCGCAATAATAATGGCTCATACAACTGGGGCACCGGTATCGGCCTATATTATGCCCGGGCTCTGGCCCGTCTGCATCACGGTTACCTCTGGGCGGAAAACAGAACCGATGGCCATAGCGGCGCCGTTTTCACCGTAATCATTCCGATTGCGGATGAATGCTATCCCGACAACGAACATATCATTGCCGAGGAAACTCAACAAAAAGCCTATCCTATAGAACTGAATCCGGTGAATGAGGAGCCTCCCGTCGACTCCGACAACAACCGGAAAAACCTGCTTGTGGTCGACGACGACACCGATGTGGCATATTACCTCAAGACTCTGCTTTCGCCTTACTACAACGTCATTTGCAGATTCGATGCAGATTCGGCGTTTAAAACCACGACAGACCAGAATCCCGACCTCATAATCAGCGATGTGGTAATGCCCGGCCGCGACGGATATGATCTGTGCCGACAGATCAAGAACGACAGCCAGGTATGTCACATACCTGTGATTCTCGTCACAGCCAAATCCACTGTTGAGAATCAGATCGAAGGACTCAATACCGGAGCCGACGCATATGTCACAAAACCGTTCGATCCCCAGTACCTGCTCGCTCTTGTCAAATCCTTGTTAGGCAATCGCGAAAAGCTGCAATTGCAGGTAAAATCCTCAACCAAGACCGAGGAAATTGAACAAAACGTCCTTTCGCCGCAGGACAAGACCTTCTTAAGCGAATTATATGCAATAATGGAAAGCGAACTGTCCAACTCCGAAATCGATATCAATCAGTTGACCGAGCGCATGCGGATATCCCGCACCAAATTCTACTATAAGATCAAAGGACTGACCGGCGAGAATCCGGCGGCTTTCTTCAAGGCCTATAAACTGAATCGTGCCGCCGAGCTTATTGCCGAAGGCAAATATAATATCTCGGAAATCGCCGATATGACAGGCTTCTCGACCCTGTCGCATTTCTCGACATCGTTCAAGAAGCAATTCGGCGTCAGTCCGAGCGAATACCGAATCAAGGACACAGGTGCAATTCCTTAAAATTACATCGAGCCCAACTTCGGACAAGACGGTCTGCCCGCTCCCTATTCGAGAATTTGGCCTTATGCTCGAGGATCTCGAGTATATCCCGGCTCAGCCCGCGCACGGTGCGCGGCCCTCGTTATAGGTTGACGACGTGGACGTCGTCATTCCAGTCGTCTTCTGGGACGGCGACGTCCACGTCGCCGCTATGGGACGGAGGTTTTCAACCTCCACCGAAATAGCGCGGTCCTGTTGTTGACTCCAAGGACGTCGACAACCGGCAGAAATTCCCTGTTTCAAAACGTTTTCAGATGTCTGATTGCAATTTTTGGGGAAATTATTTGGTAAATTCGAATAATAGCACTAATTTTGCATCGCTTTTGAGAGGGCATGACCCAATCGGAGCACACTTCGGAGATTCGCTAGCTCAGCTGGTAGAGCACAACACTTTTAATGTTGGGGTCGTGGGTTCGAGCCCCACGCGGATCACCAATAAAATAAGCCAAATTGCTAATCCACAGCAGTTTGGCTTATTCCTTTCCTTAAAACTATGCTTATTGCTCCATACCACTTGTTAGTGCCTGAATTTACCAAATGATTGCCATAATACGCTATTAATATGGAGCATCCATCAGAAAATATTTACCTATGGCATTGACCTTGCGTTGTCGGTTATAATAATAATTTGTAATTTTGCAAATTAATTAGCAAGAGCAGGTTAAATGTTATGAAATGAAAAAATATAGTAACCAGCCACAGACCGGTTTACGGTTGGCAGAACTTACTACTGCCAACCGTAAGCCTTGATTTGTTACTGATCGAAAAACTTGTGTTACCCAAGATGGATATATTGCATCAATGGGTTTGACCCCTCAACATATTAAGGCATGAAAATGAATCGACTTTGTTATATATTGTTCTTAACCACATTTTCGATTCTAAAATGTTTCGGAAATGAGACCTATCCATCGGGAGAAGGCGTCTTCCAATATCATATTACATCTGGAGAGATTGGAGATACTTTAAATGTATTCTATTATATCCCGGACAAGTATGAGAGAGCATCTATGCCGGTTGTGGTCGGATTCCACGGAAATGACCGGGATTGTTCCTATTGGATTGAAACATGGAAAGAATATACGGAGAAGAAAGGCTTTATGTTTTTCATACCGTGGTTCACGCACGAGAATTTCCCTACAAGACGTTATCAGGAAGTTGGAGTAAAAGATGAAAAAGGTGATATCTTACCCGCCGGACACCGAACTTCGGCATTGGTGGACAGTCTGTTGTGTCATATTTTAAACACTTCCGGAACAAAGGAAAAGAAAGTGACAATATTTGGACATTCGGCTGGAGGCCAATTTGTTCATCGTTTCATGTTAGTGAACAATTCTCCTTATGTTAAAAAAGCTATCATTGGAAATCCGGGATGGTTTACTTTCCCGGATTCAGATGAAAACTATTCCTATGGAATCAAAGACGTACAGGAAGTTGTAGATAATAGTCAGCTTAGAAATATGCTGGGTAAGAACATCATATTGCAACTTGCCGAAGGAGATACGATTCGGGAAAGTTTTCTACGGAAAACACCGGAGGCTGACCGTCAGGGACGGAACAGACTTGAACGTGGGAACAAATATTTTGAGACCTTAAAGAATATCGCTGATAAAAACAGGTGGGACTTTAATTGGCGCAGGGTATATGTGCCTGATATCGGCCATGATGCAGTGGCGATGAGCCGTTACGCTGCCGAGAATCTTATCACGGATTCAGTCTCGGTTTGTGGGATAAAAGCAGATACAGACTGGCTTCATCGTTATGATGACGATATCGAAACGCTTATTAATAGGAGTGATAATGATACTGATACCGTCTGTGACGCTCTCTTTGTTGGAAGTTCCTCCATACGTCTGTGGCATGACTTGTTTGAGGCCATGAAACCGCTCAACGTGAAAAACCGTGGATATGGAGGAGCCATGATGAGAGATCTGATGATTAACTATCATCGGATTATGGCCCATTATAAACCTAAAGCGATTGTGCTGTATTGTGACAATGACATTTGTGGATGGAAAGAAGGAGATCTAAGTGTTGATGAAGTATTCGGGCTGTATAAAACCTTTATCAACCGGATACATAATGACTACCCCGACGCTACCGTGTTTTTCCTTTCAATAAAACATTCATTGTCACGTGAGAATCTTCGTGAGCAACAGCACAATCTGAATGAAATGATGGCTAAGTACGCATCTTTGGACCCAGGATTGACGTATGTAGATGTTACGACTGCACTATTGGATAATCAAGGACAGATAAATGATGCGTTGTTCATGAATGATCATCTTCACCTTAATCCAAAAGGATATGATTTATGGAACAGTATTATCAAGCCATTGCTTATGAAACAATGTAAATATAATCTTAGAACTTGTTTAAAAACAAATGTTAATGAGAAATGAGCATCAGTCGGATGCTCATAACTATTTAGTCATCTAAGATGAAAAACAAGGCGAATATTGGCATTACATTGGTCATAACCTTTGCATTCACACTTATCACAGGCGTAATTCTACATCTTAAAAGTCATGGAATCCTTGTGCAGCCACGCGGTGTATTGAAAGCCGTGCACTGGATTTTCGGTTATGCCATGACCCTGCTCCTCTGCGTTCATTGGAAGCAGTTTAATAAAATGCTCGGCGCCATGAAAAAGAAGTTCAGGTGGTTCTATGCCGACACTTGGTTGTTGATAGTGCTTTTTATCGCTACTCTGCTTACGGGTACGGTCAAACTTCTGTCTCCGGTTAAAATCCCGCATCTCGGACTTTGGCATTACGGGCTGGGTATACTGATGAGTTTGACTGCAATAATCCATCTTGTACGGGGTCTGCCATCATGGCAGAGGATGAGGAGATAGCTCTTGTTGTAAATTCCGTATTGTGCAATATCGGGTGCTAAGGCAATTTTGGATTGATGAGGGTGATCTGGCTGTTAATTCGGTAAAAATTTGTAATTTTGTGGGTGGAAAGATATCAATATGAAGATACTGGAACGGGCGGAGCGAATTGTCGGCGATGTCCGGGCGGGACATCGCGAGCCGGATTATGCTCCGAATGCATATGTCAGCCGCGGGGAGGCGACGACTCTGGCTGCAGCTGCCGACCTTGACGAGCTGTGCGACGGCGCGGACTATATCTGCACCGAGCTGATGGGTCGCGAGGTGGATTCCTGCAGCATCGTGAACGCCCGCTCGGGTCTGTGCGGCGAGGATTGCAAATGGTGCGCTCAGGCTGTGCGCCACCACACGGGCTGCGAGATGTACGATCATCTCGAGGATGAAAAGATTCTGGATGCGGCACAGGCCAACGACCGGGAAGGAATCCGCCGGCTGAGCCTTGTCACATCGGGCCGTGCGCTGAGCGATAAGGATGTCGACCGGTTTTGCGAGACCTACCGCAAGCTGTCGGCCCAGACCGATCTGTGTCTCTGCGCGTCGATGGGTCTGCTGACGGAGCCTCAGCTCAGGCGATTGGCCGAGGCCGGGGTGAAGCGTTACCATTGCAATATGGAGACGTCACGGGGATTCTTCCCGACGCTGTGCAGCACCCATACGCCCGACGACAAGAAAGCGACGATCCAAGCTGCCAGGAATGCCGGGATGCAGGTTTGTTCGGGTGGCATTATCGGCATGGGCGAAAGCCTGGCCCAGCGTCTGGACTTAGCCTTCGAACTGGCGGAACTCGACGTCGTTTCAGTGCCGATGAACATACTCAACCCCATTCCGGGCACTCCGCTGGAAAACACCCCGCTGATAAGCGAAGAAGACATAATCCGCACGGCGGCCGTGTGGCGTTTTATATTGCCGGACAAGGCTATCCGGTTTGCCGGCGGCCGAAAGCGCCTCAGCCACAAGTCGATGTTGCGGATGCTTCGCGGCGGAATCAACGGCGTGCTGATGGGCGACATGCTGACCACGGTCAGCAACAATATAGCTTCCGATCGGATTCTGTACAAGGAAGCGGATATGAAATTTTAAACCAAGAAAGAGATGGACATATCAGTAGTGATTCCATTATACAACGAAGCCGAGTCGCTGCCTGAACTGGCGGCCTGGATCGACCGTGTGATGAAAGCCAACAATTTCACCTACGAGGTGATCTTCGTCAATGACGGTTCGCGCGACAATTCGCTGGAAGTCATCAGGGAATTAGCGTCGAAGAATCCGGCGTTTCACGCCGTGTCGTTCAGCCGCAATTACGGCAAGAGTCCGGCGCTCGATACGGGATTCCGGCGCGCACAGGGCGACGTGGTGATCACCATGGACGCCGACCTTCAGGACTCGCCCGACGAGATCCCGGAGCTTTACCGCATGATCACCGAGGATGGCTACGACCTGGTGTCGGGATGGAAGAAGAAGCGTTACGACCCGCTGTCGAAGACGATACCCACCAAGCTGTTCAACGCCACGGCGCGCAAGGTGTCGGGCATACACAACCTGCACGACTTCAACTGCGGACTGAAAGCCTACCGCAACAACGTCGTGAAGCATATCGAGGTTTACGGCGACATGCACCGTTACATCCCCTACCTGGCCAAGAACGCCGGCTTCAGCAAAATCGGCGAGAAGGTGGTGCATCACCAGGCACGTAAATACGGCACGACAAAATTCGGCCTCGACCGCTTCGTCAACGGCTATCTCGACCTGATCTCGCTGTGGTTCCAGACCAAATTCGGCATCAAGCCGATGCACTTCTTCGGTCTGTTGGGATCGCTGATGTTCGCCATCGGATTCATCGCTGTGATCACAGTGCTTATCCTCAAGATTGTGGCCATGAATTCCGACACGTTCCATTTCTGGCTCACGAATTCGGTTTACTTCTATCTGTCGCTGACGTTCATGATCCTTGGCGTGCAGTTCTTCTGCACGGGCTTCATCGGCGAACTGATCACGCGCAATTCGGCCGAGCGCCGCAATTATCAGATATCCGAGGAGTTCTGATGAGGGGATTGCGCCACATACTATGGCTGCTGCCGGCAGGCTTGCTGGCGTCGTGTGCCGGCGAGTGTTACGACAACCGCAACGCGTTGCCGCTTGCAACGTTTGTCGGTCCCGGGGGCCAGGAATCTGAGCTGCGAGGCACCGAGGTGTACGGCCTCGATTCGCCGCACGACTCCGTGCTGTGGCCGGGAGTGACGCCCGCTCAGGAACTCTATCTCCCCTTCCGCGTGGACGCCGACATGACGACATATGTGTTCCGCGACACGGTCAGCGGACTGCGCGACACGGTGCGCTTCGACTATACGCGCACGCCCGTACTGACATCTTACGAATGCGGCGTAAGCTACGTCTACGACATTAAGCGGATCAGCACCACCGGCGCGCTGTTCGACTCAGTGACCTGTCCCTCGGGACGCATCACCAACTCCGTATTGTCGAATCTGATAATTTACCAGCGGAATGATGAACAGTAAACGGATCTGCCTGCTGCTCGCTCTACTGCTCACAATGACATGCCTTGTGTCGGCGCAGTCAGCGCTGCCCGACAGTGTCGCGGCCGAGCCTGCGGATACCGTCACGACAGCCGTCGACAGCGTGGCCGCTCCCGTCACGCCGCAGCGCATGCAGCCCAAGGTGACACCCGTCGACATCGACGACAAGAAGCAGACACCCGTTTTGCATTATTACGACAAACATGGCGACCCGCTCGACGAACCCGTGATGTTCCTGGCCACGCTCGACACCGTCACCAAGGCAAAGTCGCGCCCTGTCTACCCTCTCTACAACGGCGTCTCGGTCGGTCTGAACTTCGCCGACGCCGTGATGATGGCCTTCAAACAGCGATACGCATCGTTCGACGTGGCCGTCGACGTCTCGCTGCACAACTGGTTCTTTCCCGTTCTGGAGGCCGGCATCGGTTTTGCCGACGCCACTCCGGCGAACCTGAATTTCAACTATCGCGTAAAACCGTCGTTTTACGCCAAACTGGGACTGAACTACAACTTTCTATA
This sequence comes from Bacteroidales bacterium, assembly GCA_029007645.1. Taxonomy (GTDB): domain Bacteria; phylum Bacteroidota; class Bacteroidia; order Bacteroidales; family Muribaculaceae; genus Lepagella. The sequence goes on along the minus strand of JAQXIE010000015.1, from coordinate 2,988 downwards.
CAAATCCAATCCGGACTACCAGGTATATTTAGGACTGCGCGCGGGTTTCTCGCATTTCGGATGGGATGCCGACGGAGTGACCATCGACTCATCGTATTGGGGCGACGCCATGCGCTTCGACATGAGGGGCATGCGCTCCACGGCATGGTGGGGCGAAGTGCTTGCCGGTGTCAAGGTAAAGATCGTGAGCCACTTCTCCATGGGATGGAGCGTGCGCTATCACTTCCCATTCAAATTTACCAAAGGGACTCCCACCGGACTTCCCGCGGGAATGAATGCCGACATCGGGTCGAAACCCTGGTTTGTGCCCGGCTACGGCGCCTCCAGCCCGGTGACATTCACCTTCTCGGCCATCTGGACCATACCGGCGCCGAAAAAAGAGCATGTCAAGGAAGCTGAGCCCTGATGCGGCCTAACTGGCCGGCAGCCTCGGTCATAGGCACGTCCGTGCGCATGAACTCGGTGACACGTGCTCCGGGAATTATATGCGCCTTGATTTCGGAGGGCGAAGGAGTCTGCGGCAAAGCGGCATACTGCGCGAACGTCCAGTCAGTGAATACCGACCCGGCGCCGATACCCTGACGGTTGAGCCACCATCCCTTGCCCACATATTCCGGTTCGGAATCGGCCGTGATATCGCCGGGAGCCGGGAAATATGACAGAGTGCCGTCCGGCTGCAGAGTCACCGCCACCTTGTCGGCATAAGGTCCGCTCATCTTGAACACCGTGGCCTTGGGCATATAGCCCACCGGAGTAAGCTCGACGGGTACGGCCGTCAGGCCGTCGCTGACCGCTGTGTTCTTATGGCTGCATGACGCCAATATCAAAGCCACCGTTCCGGCGGCAATCAACTTACTGTTCATATTCATGTAAGAATTCCTTCTGATTCATTTGCAAATTTAATCAAAATTATTTCGCAAGACAAGCTTGCGAAGTAATTACTGATGGGTTGAAGCGTTATAATATTATGAGGTTAATCCGACAATACATATTACTGATTATAGCGGCTCTTTCGATTGGAGGAGCTTGCCGGGCCGAGACGGTGAGTCAGAAATGGGCATCGCAAGTGGCACAGACATTCTTCAACGCCATGTACGGCGAGAGCACTGCGCGGCCCAAGCTGGTCTGGAACGGACGGGAACTGACTACCAACCGGCTGTTCACGCCCTTCTATGTCTATGATTCGCCGCGTGGCGGATTCGTGGCGATATCGGCCGATACCAAGGCGTATCCGGTATTGGCCTATAGCCGCGCGCAAAAATTCGACAAGGGTAAATTGGGCGACAACGAGCGCGACCAGTTCACGCGGTTTGCCCGCGAGATCGAGCTGATCCGCTACGACAGCCGGATACCAGACCGTGCCGTCGGGGCGTGGGGCGACATGCCGGCGTATATCACGCAAATGTTGGGCAATCCGTATGCCACGCCGGAATACGAGCGGCTTACGCCCGAGGCTCAGGAGGATCTGGAAGCCATGGATCGTCGGAATTCCTGGATAATCATGCCCACGGCCGTGGAGTTCGACCTCTACAATCCCGGGCAATACCGCGACTATACCCTCGACGACGTGCTTGAGCCCGAGGAGATACCGTTCACGTTCTACGAGGATTTTCTGCGCAACATCGAGGACGAGGAGCGCACCCGCGCGGCGGCATACGAGGAAATACTGAGTCCGACCAATCCGATTGTTAAGCGTTACGGCGGAAGCCACTACGCCATACTGCTGCCCGACGAGGCGAGCCTGCTGCGCGTCTACGACGTGGCCGGCGCGCGCATGAAGGAGAGGCGCTACCGCGGCACGAACGAAGCCGACATCGACCTTGCCGGTCTGGCTTCGGGATATTATATAGCCCTGATCATGGACCGCAACGGCCAAATCTACTCGTTCAAACTTTCAAGATAAGAATGAGCTGACAATGAAAATAAGAAATAGCTGACAATGAAACTGATAGAATCCAGGGGAGCGGCATGGGCCGCATTCGCGCTGGTCATCACCGTCCTGATATTGCAATTCTGCCTGGGCCCGGAGCCCTGGTGGACGTTCTTAGGCGTCTTTATGGCGTTCATGATGACCTTTTTCCATCTGCTCGCCACATATATGTCGCGAGCCAAAGCCATCTCCCGACAGCTCGACTTCTGGGCGATGATCTTCGGTGTGCTCACCGTCGTGTCCATCATCGGCATATACATCGCCGAATCGGCCATCTACGATTTATAATTCGCGAATCACGACGGGATTGTCGCCCGTGCAATCAACGATCTTCGACTGGCGGATCTCGCCCTGCTCCCCTTCGACCATAAGATCGATGCGTCCGTCGTACGCCTCGGCAATGAGTTCGGGATTGGTGGCATAGTCCTCGTCGCGGTATTCGACGGTTGTGGTAAGCAACGGCCGCCCCAGCCTGGCGGCGATGGCCCTGGCGGTCTCGTTAGCCGGAATCCTGACGCCCACCACCTTGCGGTTACGGAACGCGCGCGGCAGTGAAGACACGGCCTTCAGCAGCAATGTGTACGGGCCCGGCGTGTTCTCCTTCAGCAGCCTGTAGGCCGTGTCGGACATTCGGGCATACTCCGATGCCATCGAGATGTCGGCGCATATTATCGACAGATTTGTCTTCTCGGGATTGATACCCTTCAGAGCGCAGATGCGCTCCACCGAGCGCAGATTGGTCGCGTCGCACACCAGGGCATACATCGTATCCGTGGGTATGATGGCCGTCTGCCCGTCCTCGAGCATGGCGGCAATCTCTGAAATCTGCTTCTCCGAAGCATTGTCATTCCATATCTTGATAGTTTTCATGGCATCACTCGTTTAGATTATCAGCAAATTTAACGAAAAATATCGAGGTTTTTCGAAAATTAGGTGAAAATATTAAACATGTGCTCAGCGTTCTCAGGAGCTCACACTCCATAGGTGGACGACGTGGACGTCGTCATTCCAGTGGCTACTGGGGTGGCGACGTCCACGTCGCCTATACACCACCGGCC
>JAQXIE010000014.1 GCA_029007645.1 Bacteroidales bacterium | reverse complement strand
CCATGGGCGTAGAAAATCATACGTTCGTCATTGTCGGCACGGTTGGAACCGAAAGGATCGGAATCGCTGGCCAGCTTCTGAAAATAGTCGTCGTTGTCGATGAAATAGACCTGAATTCTGGAAGGCTGCATCGAAGCCACCTTCACCACCAGTGGATGATCGTTGTCGCCGATGACTATACTGACGCCGCTGAGACGAATCACCTCGTGCAACTGATTGCGGCGTTCGTTGACCTCGCCGAAGTCCGGCATAAAGGTCCGTACTTCATAGCCTAAATCCTGTATGCGCTGGGGCAGTTCACGGTCGAGCGTCGCATTCTCGCTGACCTTGAGATAAGGGGCTATTTCCTGCGAAACGTAGATTATCTTGGTTTTTGTCATTTTCCTTATTACAATATTGTCTGCAAAGTTACAAAAAAATTCCGACATTTTCATGATTATGACGCGCATAACGGGTTTTGAGGCATGCGCCGGGGAGTCCGGAGCGAATTTCGAGCTGTTCGGCGGTCCAAAATTATTATATGTTCCAAATATTTAGTATTTTTGCGACGAAATCCGAAAGGAGCGGTGACAAGTCGCCGCAAAAGCTGAATAAATTATGTTGATAATAAAAGAAGCCGCCGAGCTGGAAGCTTATGTGGCTCACGAGAAGAACAACGGCAGGTCGATAGGGTTCGTTCCGACCATGGGAGCCCTGCACGAAGGGCATCTGTCGCTGGTGGAGCGCTGTGTATCGGAGAACGATACGGCGATAGTAAGCGTGTTTGTAAACCCGACTCAGTTCAACAACCCGACCGATCTGGCCACCTATCCGCGCGACGAGGAGTCCGATGCGCGCCTGCTTGCCAAGGCCGGCGCAACGGTAATGTTCCTGCCCACTGTAGAGGCCGTCTATCCTAACGGTACGGAACGCGACCATGAGTTCGAGCTCGGCGCCGCCGCCGAAGTCATGGAGGGCAAATACCGCCCGGGACATTTCCAGGGAGTGGCGCAGGTGGTGTGCCGGCTGTTCCAGCTGGTGCGTCCGGACCGCGCCTACTTCGGCGAGAAGGACTTCCAGCAGATAGCCGTGGTGCGCAACATGGTGCGCAGCGAGCATCTTGACGTCCGGATCGTGCCTTGCCCCATCCGGCGTGCCGACGACGGCCTGGCGCTCAGCAGCCGTAACGCCCTGCTCACGCCCGAACAGCGCGAAATCGCGCCCATGATCCACCGCGTGCTCAAGGAATCGAAGGAATTCGCCGCCACCCACTCACTGGAGCAGACCCGCAGCCATGTCGTCGCCTCGATCGATGCCGTGCCCGGCCTGCGCGTGGAATACTACGAGATCATCGACGCCGACACCATGATGCCCGTCGACAACTGGGCCGAAGCTGCCTGGGTGGTGGGATGCATCACCGTTTACTGCGGCGAGATCAGACTCATTGACAACATTACTTACAAAAACCAGGAAGGAAACTGGAATTAAGATGGAGATAGAGATGTTGAAATCCAAGATTCACCGAGTCACAGTGACCGAGGCGAATCTGAACTATATCGGCAGCATCACAATTGACTCCGAGTTGCTCGACGCCGCAGGCATACTGCCCGGCGAGCGAGTGTTCATAGTCAATAACAACAACGGGGAGAGATTCGATACGTACACCATAGCCGGCGAGCCCCACAGCGGTGTGATTTGTCTGAACGGAGCGGCGGCGCGCAAAGCGCAGCCCGGCGACATTGTGATCATCATCGCATATGCCCGGATGACTCCCGAGGAGGCCGCCACATGGAAACCGACCGTAATCTTCCCCGACACACAGACCAATCTGCTGTAATCATTAGATAGTATGTTCAATAACCTGTCCGAGCGTCTGGAACGCTCATTCAAGATACTAAAAGGTGAGGGCCGCATCACCGAGATAAACATTGCGGAGACCATGAAGGACGTACGGCGCGCGCTGATCGAGGCCGACGTCAACTTCAAAGTAGCCAAGACCTTCACCGACCAGGTGAAGAAGGAAGCCCTGGGCCAGAACGTGATCAACGCACTGAAGCCCAAGGAACTGATGGTGAAGATAGTGCACGACAAGCTTGCCGAGCTGATGGGAGGGGACGCAGCTCCGCTCAACATTGAGGGCAAGCCTGCCATAATCCTGATGTCGGGTCTGAACGGAGCCGGCAAGACCACCTTCTCGGGCAAGCTGGCCAAGAAGCTGAAGAGTACGCGCGGCAAGCGTCCGCTGCTGGTGGGTGCCGACGTCTACCGTCCCGCCGCCCGCGAGCAGCTGCGCGTTCTGGGCGAACAGATCGATGTCCCCGTCTACACCGAGGAGGAGAACACTGACCCTGTTAGTCTGTCGCTCAACGCCATCGACTATGCCCGCCGCAACCAGCATGACCTCGTCATAGTCGATACGGCAGGCCGTCTGGCCGTCGACGAGGAGATGATGCAGGAAATCGAAAACCTGAAGAAGGCCCTCAAACCGCAGGAGACCCTGTTTGTGGTCGACTCGATGACCGGTCAGGATGCCGTCAATACGGCCAAGGCCTTCAACGACCGCATCGACTTCGACGGCGTGGTGCTCACCAAACTCGACGCCGACAACCGCGGCGGTGCCGCCCTCTCGATCCGCTCGGTGGTGGCCAAGCCTATCAAATACGTCGGAACCGGCGAGAAGATGGAGGATATCCAGGAGTTCAATCCCGAGGGTATGGCCTCCCGAATACTGGGCATGGGCGACATCGTGGAGCTGGCCAAACGAGCCCAGGAAGTATATGACGAAAAGGAGGCTCAGAAAATCGCCGACAAGCTGCGCAAGAACAAGTTCGACTTCAACGACTTCATGCGTCAGATACAACAGATCAAGAAGATGGGTAACATCAAGGATCTGGCCGCGATGATTCCGGGTGTGGGCAAAGCCATAAAGGACATCGACATCGACAACGACGCCTTCAAGGGCATCGAGGCCATAATCAATTCGATGACTCCCTACGAGCGCGAGAATCCCGACGTGATCAAGGGCACACGCCGCCAGCGCATCAGCCGCGGTTCAGGTACGTCACTCCAGGAGGTGAACCGCTTGCTGAAGCAGTTCGAGGATATGCGCAAGGTGATGCACAAGGCCTCGAACATGAATCCCGCGCAGATGATGCGCACAATGAAGAACGCTAAACAACGGATGAGATGATACAGGTCAACAATCTGGGAATGCAGTTCGGCAAGCGCGTGCTGTTTCAGGACGTGAACCTGACGTTCAACCACGGCAACTGCTACGGTATCATCGGAGCCAACGGCGCAGGCAAATCGACGCTGATGAAGATATTGTCGGGCGAGCTTCCTGCCACTCAGGGCACGGTGACCTTCGGTCCGGGCGAGCGTCTGTCGGTGCTGAGCCAGGACCACTTCGAGTTCGACGAATGCACGGTTCTGGAGACCGTAATGCGCGGCCACACCGTGCTGTGGGACATAATGACGGAGAAGGACGCTCTCTACGCCAAGCCGGATTTCAGCGACGAGGACGGCATCAAGGCCGCCGAGCTGGAGGAGAAATTCGCCGAGCTGGAGGGCTGGAACGCCGAGAGCGATGCCGCTGCGCTGCTGTCGGGTCTCGGCATCAAGGAGGACCGCCACTACATGCTGATGAAGGACATGAGTGCCAACGAGAAGGTGCGCGTATTGCTGGCCAAGGCCCTGTTCGGAAATCCCGACAACCTGCTGCTCGACGAGCCCACCAACGACCTGGACCTCGACACGGTGGCATGGCTCGAGAACTGGCTCGCCAATTTCGAGAACACGGTGCTGGTCGTAAGCCACGACCGTCACTTCCTGAACGCCGTGTCGACACATACTCTCGACATAGACTACAACAAGATATCGCTCTTCGCCGGCAACTACGACTTCTGGTACCAGTCGTCGCAGTTAGCGTTGCGTCAGCAGCAGGCCGCCAACAAGAAAGCCGAGGAGAAACGCAAGGAGCTGCTGGAATTCATCCGCCGGTTCTCGGCCAATGTGGCCAAGTCCAAGCAGACCACCAGCCGCAAGAAGATGCTCGAGAAACTGAACGTCGAGGAGATCCAGCCGTCTTCGCGCCGCTATCCGGGCATTATCTTCACACCCAGCCGCGAGGTTGGCAACAAGATTCTGGAAGTAAAGGGACTGCGCGCCAGCGTTGACGGCGAGCTGCTGTTCGACGATGTGAATTTCCAGATCGAGAAAGGCGACAAGGTCGCTTTTCTGAGCCGTGACCCCCGCGCCATGACGGCCCTGTTCGAGATCATCAACGGCAAGCGTAAGGCCGACGCCGGCACATACGAGTGGGGCCAGACCATTACCGAGGCTTATCTGCCGCTTGACAATTCCGAGTTCTTCCAGACGGATCTGAATCTGGTGGATTGGCTATGCCAGTACAGCAACGATTCGTCGGAAATCTACCTCAAGGGATTCCTGGGCAAGATGCTTTTCAGCGGCGAAGAAGTCCTGAAGAAGGCCTCTGTGCTGTCGGGAGGTGAGAAAATCCGTTGCATGATAGCGCGGATGATGCTGACCGATGCCAATACGCTGGTGCTGGACTCCCCCACCAACCACCTTGACCTGGAGTCGATCCAGGCGTTCAACAACACGCTCCAGAATTTCAAGGGTGTTATCCTGATGGCCAGCCACGACCATGAGTTTATCCAGACGGTGTGCAACCGCATAATCGAGCTGACACCCGGCGGCATAATCGACAAGATGATGGACTACGACGACTACATCGACGACGAGAAGGTAGCCGCCGCACGCGAAAGATTATACAGCAAATGAAGCATACAGTGATGTTCCGGCTGAAGGGCTCGGAAGAAGAAAGACGGGAATTGGCGCGGAAGTTTTCCGAGGCTCTGCTGGCGTTGCCGGCGCTGATACCGGAATTAAAATCGATGGAAACGGGGCTCAATGTCAACCCCAAGGAGAGTTTCGACGTTATTCTTACAGCCGAGGCTGACTCGCTTGAGGACATCGCGGCCTACAGCGCACATCCCGCGCATGTGGCTGCCGTGGAAATCATCAAGGCGCACATCGACATGCGCGCCTGCGTCGACTATCCGGACGACTGACGCCCGGCAGGCGACGTCCGGCCATAGGTATTTATCAATTCAAAACGGAAAGGCTATGAAAAAACAGATGCTGCTTCTGGCTGCCGGCGCAATATTGCTGACAGGCTGCAAGGACGACAACCAAGGCCCCGGGACACTGAAGGAACAAGTTTTCGAAGGTCGGGGCAGACTCGAGATCGATTACAACGATTCGGAAATTGCGGGAAAACGCGTCACGGTGACACCGCTAAGCGACATGAAGGCCCGCATCACGTTCGACTCGCAAGTGGATCTGTCGACTCTGAACGAGGCTTTCAAGAGCATTCCGCCATTCCCCGGACCGGGTGTGCTTCCCGGCTCGCCGTCTATAACGCTCGACCTTCCGCTCGGCACTGATGGCGACGAATATACCTTCTCCTACAAAGGGGAGACCGATTTCGTCACCTATACGTTGCACGGCAAGTTTGACAATAACAAGATGGATGTCGACTTCACCGACGTCAGGCTGAAGAACCAGACCTTTGCCGGAGGTGCCTGGGCTCCGATGCCCGCCGACAAGAATCCTCTGTCCGATCGGCAGCCGTTCCATATAGTATGGGAAACGACCGCGCCAATTCAGATACCGGGGCTTGAAGGCACGGTGCAGGACATTCTGCGCACGCTGGTCAATGTGCCCTTCATTCCGGTATACAACAATACGGCGTCGATGTCGCTGACCCAGGTCATTGCCAACGGGCTGAGGACGCTGGGCATGTCGGGCGACGGGAATATGCCCGTCACCTATCTGCAGACCGCGAACGGCGCTTCGACATTCGTGGGCGTTCCCTTCGGCACATTCCAGTATGTGCCTCTCAGCCAGTATGCCCTGAAGCTGTATGCCAATCCGACCGACCTGCTGACGCTGGTGCTTCTCAACAACACCAACCGCGACCCGAACATTCCTGACCATCCTTTCGGCGCTCCCACACGCGCCGACGGCTCTCTGGTGGACATCCTGATGCAGATGGCCAATACCATGAAAGGAATGGTGTCGGAAGGCTTGCCCCTGGCTTGCGTGCGCCAGGACAACTCTATGGCTCTCTACGCGAATTCCGAGCTATTGCTGCCGCTGCTTAAAGGCTACATCGTGCCGATCCTGCAGAACCCCGTCACCAGAGGCATTGTCGAGGATTATATCGATAATAACGAGGCTCTTGCGCAGTACAAGACCGCAGTCATGCTGCTCTACGACGGCCTCCCGCTGATCCTGGACCAGACATCAAAAATAGAACTCGGCCTCAATTTCGTCAAGGCCAAATAATGAATCAAAATCCAAACTTCAAAATACTTTTTCTATATGTTGTCACCTAAAATGATAGACGCTCTCAACGAGCAGATTAACGCCGAGATGTGGTCGGCCTATTTGTACCTGTCCATGGCCATGAACTTCGAGGACAAAGGAATGTCGGGCGTTGCCAATTGGTTCCGCATCCAGTTCCAGGAGGAGCAGGCACATGCAGAGATCTTCATGAACTATATCAATCAGCGCGGAGGCCGCGTAGTGCTGAAGCCAATCGCCGAAGTTCCCTCCGAATGGGCCACTCCGCTCGACGCTTTCCACGACACGCTGACTCACGAGAAGAAAGTGACATCGCTCATCAACAATCTCTTCGCCATGGCCGAGGACGAGAAGGACTACGCTACACGCGACCGTCTGACATGGTTTGTAGCCGAGCAGGTCGAGGAGGAGGACAACGCTCAGCAGCTGATCGACAAGTTCACGATGATCGGCAATGACGGCATGGGCCTCTACATGCTCAATCAGGAGCTGGGCAACCGCGTCTACACGGCTCCCTCAATCCTCGCCGCCGACTAAGGCATTATATCTGGATGAGACATAAGATTTTGGTAACCGGGGGCACCGGCTACATCGGTTCGCACACCACTGTGCAGTTGCAGCAAGCCGGATTTGATGTGGTGATCATCGACAATCTGTCGAACTCGCGCCGGGAGGTTCTCGATGGCATCGAGGCCATCACGGGAATCCGCCCGGAGTTTGTCGAGGGCGACTGCACTGACATCGAGACGCTGCGCCGCCTGTTCCGGGAACATCCCGGCATCGACGGCATCATCAATTTCGCGGCCAGCAAGGCTGTCGGCGAGTCCGTACATAAGCCGATTCTGTATTACCGCAACAATCTGGGCACGTTGCTCAACCTGCTGGAATGCATGCCGGAATTCGGCGTGAAGGGCATAGTGTTCTCCTCAAGCTGCACGGTCTACGGCGAGCCGGACAAGAATCCCATCGACGAATCGGCGCCGATCAAGGCTGCGACGTCGCCATACGGCAACACAAAGCAGATATCCGAGGAGATAATCCGCGATGTCATCACCTCGGGAGCTCCTGTCAAGTCGATTCTGTTGCGCTACTTCAATCCTATCGGTGCACATCCGTCGGCCAAGATCGGCGAATTACCGCTGGGAGTCCCGCAGAATCTTGTGCCCTACGTGACGCAGACCGCCGCAGGCATCCGCAAGGAGCTGACGGTGTTCGGCGACGATTACGATACCCCCGACGGCACCTGCATACGCGACTTCATCGATGTCAACGACCTGGCCAAGGCCCATGTCATCGCCATGAAGCGCATGCTCGACAACCCCGACGGTGAGAAGCTGGAAGTGTTCAATCTCGGCACAGGCCGCGGCCTGAGCGTACTTGAACTCATCAATGCCTTCGAGGAAGCCTCCGGTGTGAAGCTCAATTACCGCATCGGTCCACGCCGCGAAGGAGATATCGAGAAAATCTGGGCAAATCCCGAGAAAGCCAACACCGTCCTGGGATGGAAAGCCGAAACTCCCATCCGCGACACCATGGCAAGCGCCTGGCGCTGGCAACTCACCCTCAGCAATCCTAACGAAAAGCAGCCCTCTTAAAGGACTGCTTTTCCGTTATATGCCGCTATGCGGTTAAAGCATCGTTCCTTAAATTTTCACCCCACCCAATTGGTGTGAAATTTTAAGGAACGATCTTTTAGATAATAGATTGAAAAAATTTTTTGTATCGTTGTCACCTTTTTAAGGCGAGTTGCGTCTATGGGACATAACAAATATCAAAATTCTGAGATATGAAGGATTTAGTGCCGCTTATTGTTCCAATCGCCGTGTGCGTGGTACTCCCCGTAGCAATTGTATGGCTCAAGGTTTCCCAACAAAAGAAACAGGATGCTCTCCGTGCGGAAGTTATGCTCGAAGCTATCCGCCAGGGTCGTGATGTGGATATCGATGCTCTTGCCAGGTCGATGTCAAACAAATCCCGCCGCCATACATCTCCCCGCCGCCGGCTGATGAACCAGCTTCTTTGTGGGTGCATATGCTCGTTGGTCGGTCTGATTGTGGATGTCGTAGGCATTCTAGACGTCATTGACAATGGAAGCACAGATACACTTTTAGTCGGAGGAGCGACCACTGCCGTGGGAATCAGTTTCCTGATCGTGTATTTTGTCGGCCGTAAGAATCTGGCCGCCGAAGAAGCTTGGGAAAAGTCACAGCAGAATTGTGACGATATAACTGTCCAGTCAATTGATTAATGACACGCAGGGAATTTGAGAAGCAAGTGGTAGCGACACAAGGAGACCTTCGCCGTTTCCTTGTGGCGCTGTGCTGCGGCGACGCGGCCCTGGCCGACGATCTTGCCCAGGATTCCTACGTCAAGGCATATCTTTCTCTCAACACCCTTCAATCCGATACCTCTTTCAAACCTTTCCTATACAAAATTGCATACAACACCTTCATCAGCAGCCGTCGGACCCTGCGGCTTCAGCAACCGATTGACGAAACATTCTCAATCTCATCGGACGAAAAAGCCGACAGCGGTTTCCAATACCAGGCGCTCTATCAGGCACTGCGTCGATTATCGGCTACCGAACGCACCTCGGTAGCCATGTTCTACCTCGATGGATACGCTGTCAAAGAAATCGCCGGTCTTACCAACACAGGCGAAGATGCCGTCCGGCAGCAACTGTCCAGAGGCAGGAAACACCTTAAGGACCTAATGAAGAAGTAACTACAAACGACTATTATGGATATCAGAGATAACGACCGACCGGAGCGCAATCCCTTCGAAGGTTTCAAACCGGAACTTACGGACTCGCGCATATTCATCGACCGGCTTGAGGACCGACTCGATGCCGTCGAAAGTGTGAAAAAAGAACTGTCTGCCGAATCCAGGTACACGACACGCGCCGCATGGCTTGCTGCCGTCGCCGGTTTCTTTACAGGGCTTGTCAGCAGCATTGTCTGCCCGAAACTTTACGACATTTTCACGCAGCTATTCACACAGACACCTCAGGGACTGAACGAAATCAATGGCAGCCTCCTGTTTACCTGCTTCGCAACAGCCTCACTGACGATCGCCACAGTCTTCTACACCTTCCGCACCATCCGCACCAACAGCTATTGAATAAACTTCTATCAATTCATGACACTGCATTCGAATGAAGTCTGGAGTCTGCAGTGCGGACATATTACCATGTTCCCTGCTCGTCCACACATCTTTGCCCAAGTCCATCGGGGTGAATGAAAATAAAGTTTGATTCTTTCATTCCCGCAATCGGGACAAGCGTCATAATCAAATTTCACACGTTCCGGATATTTGAGAAGACTCAAAGCAACATCCTTCCACGGGAAAGACTGAAATGTGGAATTTTCCTTATCATCAGACTTTTCCCAATTCTTAATTTCCGCCGCCAAAGATTCAATTCTATGAGATGTCTTTGGATTGACCGTTCTGTTTTCACTGACGATTCTACCTGATTCAAGAATTTCCTTATCTTCTTTAATCATTCTTTTGGTTTCAAATCCAAATATATCCCTATTCATTATCACCCTGTAACTCAAGAAACCTATTATTCCCACAGCTACTATGATTATTATCTTCTTCATAAAGTCTCTTATCGCTGATCCGATTTATTTAAGAATTGCTTTATTCACAAACAGTCAACTTCCATTTATAAGTAAATATCATTATTCATCACAAAGTAAATGAAGCAATGGAAAATTTGTCTTAAACCGCCACTGCTTCATTCGAAAAGATACGGCTGGGATATATTTGAATCGTTCACTCTTGCTATGATTTCAACGGGAATCCGGAAATTACCGCGTAGGAGATCCACTGTTGAAAGTGGCCTCACTTCTAAACCTTCGCATGCTTGTCTTGTGAAACTGATGTCAATACTGGAACATCTCTTTAAGCGTATCGGAGACCGCTTGTTTCTCAGACTCGGATATTTCGCCGATATGGTCTAATATTCTTGACTTGTCGACGGTCTTCATCGCCGGCGTCATATTGTTAATGTGTGTTTACAGCTTTTCGATATGCTTGATCACGGCAGTTGGTTTGACGTATTCGGGCTTGAAATCGATGTTCGGCTCGATGTCCGATGTCAGGCTATTGATGAATTTCGAGCCTTCGGGCGAGAGCTGGTCTTCGTCAATCACAATGGCAACGGTGCCGACGCTTGCCCATATGCCGCTGTCGGCATTGTATTCGTATGATACATTCTTTAGTTTGCGCAGGGTTTCTGCCAAAGGCATTCCATTGGCAACATTGACTCCATTGGCCGGAGCTGTTTCGCTGACAGCCGACGAGTCGTTTGAACCCTCATGAGCCGGCTCGGTGATGGCTACGTTGTCGAGGACGAAGCGATAGCGATGCATTATTGCATCGTTGACATACTGCCCGGCGGAGTTGAATATTACCTTGCCAATATTGTTGACATCAGCGGGGACTCCGGTAATTACCAGATAACCGTTGGCGAAGCCTCCGGCCGGTATGTTGACACTGACTCCTTCGGAGCTCCTACTGTCACCGAGACCAATCATCGCAATGTTGTACTTGTTGCCGGTGGGACCGTAGACAAACGTTTCATTCGGTTCATAGTTATAGATCCCTACGTTTTCGATGTCGCGCTTGCTCTGGTTGGGATACTGGAAAACAAGGTAAACGTTGCCGTTCTCGCGGTAGCATGAGCCGAAGGTGAAACCTATTCCGGGATTATCACCGAAAGCCGTCATGGTCATGTCACCGAGTTTGACGGCATTGCCGATCTGACGGTTCATCGGGTCGTTGTTACTTGAGGCAGGAACAGCCTTATCCACCGCCTGAGATACCTTGTCCAGAGCCTTGCCAAGCTTCTTCAGGAACTGGGCCTGTGACGGAACGGCCACTATTGCCAGTGTCATCCCCAGAATGATTAATGCCTTTTTCATGATTCGGAATTGGTTTTATTTGAGCCCATCATTGCCCGTGACGCGCTGAGTTTCGAATTTATAGCTGTAAGTTGATTGAGTGTCAGCATTGCTGTCATAATCCTTTTCGGTATGGAAAATATAAAATGGACCACCCATTTCTTCATTGGATTCCATGCTGTTCCATTTGAAATCGTCAAACCGGAAAGCCCAACTTTCCTCGAAGGGTCTGTCGTCGAGAGCAGTATAGCCATCGGGATAATTATCCTGACCACGGTTGGTAAACTCATAATGTCCTGTCATCTGCGACGGCAGTTCGTCTCCATAGTAGCCGAACATGCCCGTAAGAGCCAGAATCCGCATAGTGCCCTGAAGAGCCGAATATACGCCTGCGGTATATGCCATGGGTATCTGGTATGTCCCAGGGAAACTCGGATTGCCGTATTCGTAGCTACAGATCCAACTCTCAGTCAAGGTAAAAATGCCGTCATTATCCGTCACATCAATATGCTTTGTAATCAGCTTCCCATCGGAATACTCATATTCTTCCTTTATGATTTTATAGGTTTCAAGACCCGAGGAATAAGTAACATTCTCCCTGTATTGCACAGATTGAATCCGATCCCTGTCGGTTCTGGCATTTTCGTTAAATACCCATGAAGCTTTCCTGACATAGTCATGTCCGGATTCTGACACAGTCTCTGTTCCGCTTATTTTAGTGATATAGTCATCGTATGTTATGTCAAAATCGCTTGTGTAGGTTCCTTTCCCTTCGTAGCCAAGGAAATGCAGTTTGCTGTTCTGATAGTCAATCTCCAGAATCTTTTTTCCTTTATATGAAATAGACGTGCACCAGAGAGGGTTTGGCGCTATCGACATGCTGTGACGAAAGCCATAGCCATAGGCGAATGTATAGTCGCACATGGACTTCATTTGCGTGCAGTCCATGAACCAGGTCGAGGGTTCTTCACCGTCATCGTCAGAACCGTTTCCGGAACCATTTTCGGTTCCGTCACCATCACTGCCTCCGGGTTCATCATCACCGCAGGCGGCAAAGGAGAATGAGAGCAATGCAATCATGCTTGCAATTCCAAGATACTTAAGCATCTTCATATCTATATCGTTTTATTTTGATGGGCAATGGATGTTCCCTTTTTGCACTCCCGCGCATTTGCGGTGATTTTCTTTGTTTCGCTTTAAGCCGACATGCATTAAGAAATCGCTCGCAAATTACATTTCAATGTTCTTCGAATCTTCAACGCAAAAATAGGTATGATAGTCTGATTTCAGGCTGTTTTCAGTATTAAAATTCATTATGTGAGCGAGATGGACTTACAGACTATAATAGCCTCCCGTCTTGTTTGAGCCTCGATACTCAACAAAACCCATTTCTCGCAATGCCTTCAAAGCCCTTTTCACTGTTGCCTCGCTTTTACCGATAATCGGAACAATATTTATCCGACTTATACCCGGATGCTTTTTAACAATGTAAAGTATATTATTTTCAACTTCCGAAAGCAATTTTATCGGGTCATTTATCGGGTCATTTATCGGGTCATTTATCGGATCATGATTTTGACCCGATAAATCCGGGCGCATAAATATCACTTTGACCACGCCACTTTCATCGGTTACTCTCGGCTGGGGTAGTCCTACACGCTTGCATTCCTCGAATATCATTGACAGACCTCTACCCCAATGCTCGATTACTCCACTGTAATACATTACGCGGGCAATAGTCTCGTTTGGCGGTTCCGATGTATGGGAGGCGAGTATCCGGGAACCGTATGTAAGTTGATTCGCCGGTATTTCTTCGGGAAGCATACCTGCGTTTTCTATCTCTATTCGGTCATCATATATAGCAACGCCGACGGAGGCTGTCTTTCTCCAGTCCATGTGAGCCAAAGCGTTGGCACAACACTCTCGTAAAGCTGTTATAGGAACTTCCAGCTCATCCTTCCGATACATACCTTCCATTCGGCTTGTTACCGACAGATGTTTCAGGAAGAAAGGAGTGACTTCGTTGAGCAAATCAAAGATATTACCCTCAATCTGCTGGTTGTCGATAAACTCACGTTTATCCCTACCTCGGAAACGGGCAAGTCGGATGATGCAGTTGTGATAGTAAAAGAAGTCCTTGCCGAAAAGAACGGCGGCGGCATTGTTATAGACACCATTCTTAAGCACCTTGAATTTTTCAAGAATGGCAATCGGATCGCGGGTATATGCCCCATCCTTCAATCGTCCTAATTCAAGGGCCTGCCGAATTGCCCAATGAATACGACTCTCGTCAAGATCCTCAAATTTCAAATTCTCGTTAGGCAAGGCATCCCATTTGTATTTGAGACCTCCACGGTTTATAATCATACGCGAATATTTATCGTGTGGCATTACAGATGTAACACTGTCGTGTCGTTGATAAGGTCTGCCATCGTATGAATATGGTCTGTCGGGATTATTCCCCTCAACTTCAAATACAATCAGTTGTTTCTCCGAATCTTTCAGTTTGATATATTTCTGTCGGATTTCAACGGAAGGCTCGAAGCGGCGCAGTGCCTCTCCAATCATGCGTGTTGTCTTGTCTCCGATTTCCTGCCCAATGATCTTGCCTGAATTCTTAATACCAAAGATTACAATACCGCCGGTGCCATTGAGCATACCGCACAACGTTTCCATGCCTCGGTCAAGTTGCCCTGTGGTTTCCTTGAACTCGACATCAACACCTTCATGGCATTCAGCCAAATGCTGTATGTGGTTTAAATCAATATCCATAAATACAGTGGTAGTACAGATACAAAGTTACAAAAATTTATTGGGATTCAGACTATTTATCGTTCACGAACAAAGGCAAGTGAGCATTTTAAAATCACCTACCGTCAGAGCATGGCAGCAATCTGTTTTGGATCAGCGGATTTTAGTCGCAAAACAAATCTATGATAACAAAAAAAGAGCAATCGTTAGATTGCTCTTCAAAAGTGACCCCGGTGGGACAACTCTAATATAATCAGTGTTAAATTGTATTTAAATATAAATATCTAACCTATAGATTGATAGGTAATGATGATTGCAGATGAATTTAAAGAATGTTGCGCAAGAATTGAAAATAGGTTGCGCATAATTTGGTAGTTGCGCAACAATTCACTAACTTTGCATAAACAAATAATTTCACACATGAACACGACAATCATCTTTAGAAGCAAGAAGAAAAGCGGTAAAATAAAACTCCGCTTCCGGCTCACAGAAGGAAGGGGATTCTTCCTATATCATAAGAGCAATATCGAAGCCGAAATTTCCGATCTCGGCAAGATAGAACCTGATGGAAGCTTAAAGAAACAAGTGAAGATCCTTCCCCCGAAAGAATTGCTTCAAGCCATCGAATCAGAAATCAAGATGATGGAGGAGGTATTTGAATCAGCAGATCCCAAGCCTTCGACATCGGAGGAGTTTGAATTATTGATAGACAAACGTCTCCATCCGGAAAACTACAAAGAGGAAATCAAATATCCTGATGCGCCTAAAGACCTTCTTACAAGGTTCGGGAAATATATCCATGATGGGTTATTCTCGGAGACGCGCAAGAGAGCCTATTGGGTAACATACCGGATATTGGAACGGTTCTTGATTATCGAAGATGAGAAGGGGATTCAGATTGACGAAGTGACCCCTGACTTCCTGATGAACTTCCGCGACTTCATCATCAATGAATGGAAGTTTGTGACAAAAAAGAAATGGGCATATCTTTATGCGGATGTTACCAAACAGAATATTCCGGATGCTCCGCGAGTACAGAACACCGTGGCAACGAAGTTGAAGCATTTTCAGGCGTTCTTCCGAATGCTTGAAGATACAGATGAGATAGTAAAGTCTCCATTCAGAAAGATGGGGCGCGAGAATAGATTGTCGGCACTCCGCGAATCGTATGCAGATCCAATCAGCATGACGGCAGACGAGGTAAGAAAGATTATCTCAACTGATGTTCCTGATTCACTTCGACCAACAAAAGATGCATTCCTTATTCAATGCGCTTTGGGATGCAGAATCTCTGACTTCAAGGAAATGGGTATGGATTCCGTGGCGGTATCTAAAGAAGGCATTCCGTTCATCCATTATCTTCCTAAAAAGACAATGAACACGAATGTTAAGCTTGAAGAAGTCAAAACTCCGATCATGCGCTTTGCCTTCGACATCATCAGGAGAACCAACTTCGACCTTCCTATCTTGAAATACGTTTCCGGCAAGTCAGGATTCAACGTCAAAATTAAAGAACTTCTCAAATGTTGCGGAATAGACCGCGAGATCTCCATCTTCAACGAGGATAAGAAGGTAATGAAATATATTCCCTTATACGAAGTGGGATGCACCAAGTTATGCCGTAAAACATTCGTGGATGTTACAACGAAAGTTCAGGTGAACCGATATGCTGCCGGACTTCATAAGGCTGGCTCGGATGCAGTCAACCATTATTCCAAGCTTCAACTTTCAGACCTTAATATCCTGATGTGTGAAGCCTTCGGAGAGAAACCTTTTAAGGTGAATAAGAATCTTGATATTGTGGAATGAAGGAGGGGGCACCCCCTTTTTCACTCCAAATTTTAAAGAAGTCACCCTTCCCCGAAATTTTTATTTTATTTTTTAATATCTGAATGATAGAAGATTATCAAGGCATAACTAATTTAATCGTAAATTTTAATCCCGATTAATTTGGAATTTCAGGTAAAACGCATTAACTTTGCATCAACTTTAAGAATAAAGCCAATAGAGCTTACATTTACCCATCAAAGGGATTTGTAGGCTTATATTTTAAAGTAAAACCATACGCGGAGAAATCCGCAAACGACATATTAGGAGAAAAGAAGGCCAAGAGCCTCAGATACTCAGCAATGGGTATCTGAGGCTCTTTTTCTTTTTGATAATCTCAACATTAGGAACACACCTGATAGCGAGACATCCCAAGCAGATCCCGATTGTGTTTAAGGGAAGCTGGCCAAGGTTCTTCTAAAATATAATTATAATAATGATATGAGAACCATATCAGAATTATTGGCTGATACTCCAAATGTATCAGTGACAGTGACGGCACAAGACCTTCGGGAATTTGCCACGCAAGTAGTAAACGAGACGATTGCATCTATGGATGCGACCGCTAAGGAAGAACCGACATGGCTATCTCCGGAGCAAGTTGCGCATCGTCTCGGAGTGAATAAAGCCACACTTTGGCGGTGGAATAAGATTGGCTATCTCTCCGGCACGAAGTTCGGAGCAAAATTGCGCTACCGTCAGAGTGACGTGGAACGCATCGAATCATCGGAGAAGAAAGGAGGTAAGGCATGAAAAAAGATTTAGAAATCCTGATTCGTCAGTTACAGCGAGTTCTCCGAAGAAGATGCAACGACACGAAGACGGCACATTCCCTGATGAATCATATTGCGGAGGTCACGGACAGACCCATTCCGGAAGGTCAGGACAATCCGCTTGACTTCGCGGATGATGTGATGATTGCCGTTCTCAATCCAAGCGTGAAGTTCATCGAAGCCGGAGGACAGCTTGTAATGAACGAGGATCATCAGGCACATCGGCACGAGTACACCATCAAGTTAATAGTTGACTTCACCAAGTAGAGAGTTATGGAAAACAAGAATGGGGAAGCGTTACTTCACAGTGGCGCGACCCCAAAAACAAATAATTTCGGTGACAAAATTACCGAAAAATCAGCAGATATGCAAGTCTCTCCGGCTTTCGATATGCTGATGGAATCCGTGGAGAATCCGACAGACCCATCTCCGGTAACATCCGGAATGCTATCAGTCATTCCTCTTAATGACATGATGGATGAGGTTTCTAAGTTAGACCCGCCTAATCCTCTGATTAAGGGACTATGGAACGAATACGAACTTGCAGTGTTATTCGGCATAAGTAATTGTGGCAAGAGCATTCTTGCAGTACAATGGGCAAACGAAATAGCATCTTCCGGCAAGCGCGTTATATATGCTGACTTTGAATTAAGTCCGGCACAGTTCTTTCAGAGATATTCAAACGATTCAAGAGAAGGCTTCGCCTTTTCGCCAAATCTCTATCGAGTAGAACTTGACACTTCCAAATATCTTCAATGTGGAGATTTCGAGGAAGTAATCATTGAAGATTTAAAAGCAGTCATAAAACAGACGAATGCCGAGGTTATCATCATTGATAATCTTACATATCTCTGCAATAAAAGTGAAAAGGCTGATGCGGCTGGGATGCTTATGCTTCGATTACGAGATCTTCATCTAACTCACAAGATAAGCTCTCTTATAGTAAGTCATACACCGAAACGAGGAGCCCATGAACCGCTTGATCAATGCTCAATGGCTGGGAGTATGCGTTTAGCAAACTTCTTTCAAGTGATGATCGGAATAGGGAAAAGCACAGTTGACGAGAAAATAAAGTATATCAAAAGCGTGAAATATCGCGCATCCGATATATGCTATGGCTCGGACAATGTAATCATGTGCCAAATAGTGAAGCCTGATAAATTCCCTTATTTTGAAAGGTTAGGCACTTGCGAAGAAAGAACTTTGCTTCAAGAAGTCACAGAAAAGAAAAACAAGGACTTAATTGAGCAAGCTAAGAATCTGCAATCGGAGGGGAAAACACAACGAGAAATAGCAGAAGTCCTAAAATGCAGTATCGGCAAGGTAAATAAAATGCTAAAGGCATGAGTAATGTTCACGTTCATTTTGTTCACAGCGTTCACAATGTTCATTTATCCGTGAACAGCGTGAACAGCGTGAACAAGTGAACATGAACACAATCTTAATATCCGTGAGTTATGGCTAAAGATTATCAATATCAGCTTGATAAGTCAAGTAAGAAGTATATTTGCCCAAGATGCGGAAAGAAAACTTTCGTTCTATATCTTGATGAGACCGGACATCCGCTTGATGAATCCGTGGGCAGATGCGACCGTCAGGATAAATGCGCATTCCATTATGCACCGCGAGAATACTTCAAGGATAAAGGAACGCTGGGCGAAACTTCGGCATCGAACAAAGCGAATCGGAGAACCACGAGAAATAAAGTAGTTGAACCTTCCTATATAGACGCTTCAATCTTCAAGGCATCCATACGTGACTATGAGCATAATTCCCTGATGAGGTTCTTGCATTCCGTATTCGACAACCGCATCGGTTCTGATTCGGTTAATAGAATAGCTATGGAATATGCCGTGGGAACGAGTAAACAGTTCGGTGGATCTCCGGCATTTTGGCAAATAGACGAGACCGGACACGTCAGAAGTGGCAAGATCATGGGTTATAACCCTGACACCGGTAAGCGCGTCAAAGAACCGAGGGTTCAGTTTGGATGGGTTCACAAACTGATGCAAGAACGTTATCCCGACTTCCGATTAAAGCAGTCGTTCTTCGGTGGGCATCGGCTCAAATATGTATCGAAATGCATGGAATCGAAAAACGAGGAATGCAAGAAGATGGGCATATCGAATAAGGTTGAGCCGATTATATGGGTTCTTGAATCAGAAAAGGCGGTTCTAATAACGGCTATGGCACTTGCATGGATAGGGGCAGAGAATCTATTTGTTCCGGTTGCGAGTGGCAGTTGCGAGAACTTCAATCCGTCTGATGAACATAAGAAAGACCCATTCCACGCCATTCAGTTGTTGCGAAACAGACGAATCGTTATATTTCCTGATGAGGGGAAATTTGACGAATGGAAATTAAAGGCTTATGGGTTGAAGGGATTCAGTTCGGAAGTGTATATTTCAACCGTAATGGAGAAGAATCTTCATCCGCATCCGGTGGAATGTGCATATTCGGCTGGGGATGCGATTGACGATTTGATTTTAGCCTATATCAGAGACGGTAAAACCGTGGAGGAGGTAAACAATCTAATCGTTGAATCATACGGTTATCAAGGTCAATATAAGGTTGTCTGACATGGACAAGGATATAAGAACGGAATTAAGGTATTCTTCAGGCATCCATGTTTGCACGATTGGAGATCACGCAATCTTCTCGGCATCCATCGGATGGAGCGACATTCATTTCATGTATGCCAAAAGATGCGAGTATATCATTCCATATATTCCGGTATATGAGGAGGAGACAACCGGAGCGAGATTATATTTCCTGAATGATTGCTTTGCCAAGCTGATAGGATATAAGGATTTATCCGACATGAAGAAAAGGCTTCCTTCGATTCAGTATCA
>JAQXIE010000013.1 GCA_029007645.1 Bacteroidales bacterium | reverse complement strand
GCTTCTTTGGGATGGAGAGGCAGATCGGGAGTCAGCACGATGGCTTGCCCATCAAAGGCCTCCCTCAGTGCTCTCGCCATCGGACAACTGCCAGTAGCAAAGAAACCATGTAGGAACAGTATCTTTTTCATGCTATTTATTTAAGTTTCGCAAGTACTGATTTGAAGAGATAAGGACATAAAAAAATCGACATGGATTCTTGCCTAATTGCAAGAAAATGAGTAAATTTAAGGTACCATACTAAAACTAACTCAAAGCCATGTCGATACACAAAATTACTCCATTTCTCTCGGATATCAAAGACTTTTTCAAGAATTCTGATATGACAGCAGCCATGCAGAACATAATTTCCATTCTCGCTCAGGTCCGGATGACGGAGCGTGACACACTTGCCGTCACAAGCAAGCACAACTGCATGTACAGGCTGCTCACCGTATTTCAATGCCTTCTTCTGTTCCCTTGCTTCGGTGTCAGAAACGCCTACCGCAATCAGAAACACGGCATTCTCGAACCATTGGTCAAGGCGAGGAAAGATGTCTTCTACCGGTTCATGGAAAATCCGGATGTGGACTGGAGAAAGGCTCTCTGGCACATATCCGTACAGTTGTGGAACCGCATACATATGCGTTCCGACCACAAGTCTGACGACGTCTGTCTGATTCTTGACGACACCGACCATGAGAAGACAGGCCGTACCATCGAGAAAATCGGCCGTGTTCACTCCCATCTGGCCCACAAGGCGGTGCTTGGCTTCAAATGTCTCTGCATGGCGGCCACCGATGGAATATCTCAGATTCTTCTTGACTTCGCCATCGTTGGAGAGAAGGGAAAGAAAGGCAACTACGGCATGAGCGCCAAGGAACTCAAACTGCGTCGGACAACCGAACACGACAGCGAGGTGCTCCGTCAGAGGGAGAAGGAATATGGCATGTCCAAGATAGAACTGGCCAAAGAGATGATAAAACGAGCCATCCGCCGTGGCATAAAGTTCAGTTACGTCCTGGCAGACAGCTGGTTCACCAATAAGGAGATTATCAAGTTCATCCATAGCCGTCACATCAAATGCCATTGGCTCGGCATGATCAATGTATGAGAGAACTGAAAGACAAAATACCATACCAAACATGGAGACCTCACGGCGCCGGCTCTTGTAAAGCTCGGCAAGAAACTCAAGCTCAGGAAGTACAGCCGCAAGCTCAAATGCCACTATGTCATGTTTGACGCCACGTTCGGCGGAGTGCCGGTAAGGATATTCCTCGTCCGCCGCACAAGTCATGGAAAATGGAACGGTCTGCTTACCACCGACATGAACATCGACTTCTTCAAGGCGTGGGAGATATATTCCAGACGTTGGGCTCTTGAAGTCGTCTTCAAGGACTGCAAGACCAATCTGGGGTTCGGCAAATGCCAGAGTACCTGCTTCGCATCTCAGATTGCAGCTGCCACATTGTGCTGTCTGCAATACGCTATCCTCTCCGTCGAGAAACGCTTCAGCGACTACGAGACCATAGGTGGACTCTTCCGGGAGATTTCCAGAGAGACCGTACAGCTCTCCGTCGCCCAACAGATATGGGTAATCCTTCAGGAGCTGGTCACGGCAATAGCGAGAGTCTTCGGCCTTTTGGACGAAGAAGTCTATGATGCTGTGATCAATCAATCTGACGAATTGGCTCATATCGCTAAATTTTACAATCTGAAATCAGCAAGTTGAACTTGCGAAACTTGAATTTATTACGTTTCCTGCGTCAGCAGGATCTGTGACACGGCAAATGAAAGTCAGAGTCATGATGACTAAGTCAGAAGTCATAGTGACGAGTGACTAAGTCATAGACACATAGTTAATTCTGTGTTGATCTGTTCGTTCAGTGCCGGCCAAAAGCCCCGCTTTTGCCATCAGTTCCGTGCCTTGAAGTCTTCATAGCCCGATACTGGCGACGTGGACGTCGCCTAAACCAATATCAGGATTTGACGCGGTTCGAAGCTCATTTCGGGTTCGATCCGCACGCGATCTCCGCTGATAATGTCGGTGCGGACCGATCTCGGCGGCAGGATTTCGGATATGCGTGAAGTGTCGATCGCTCTTGGCTCGTCGTTGCCGTTCATCAATACCGTCAGGGAGCGGTCGCCCAGGCGGCGTTCGTAGATGTATACACCGTCGTCGGGCATGAAATGTTTCAGCGACCCGCGAGCAATAACGTCATTGAACTCTCCGCTCCTGAAATGCAGCAAGCCCGACAGAAAATCCCATGCTTCCTGCTGCAACGGGGTGCGCCCGGCCGGATCGAAGCAATCTGTTTCATCATCGGGGAAACCTCCGGGCATGTCGCAGCGCACATCTCCGTCGGTCTGGGCCTTTGTGCCCGACATCAGCAGTTCGGTGCCGTAATATATCTGCGGGATTCCGCGCGTGGTCAGAAGCCATGTCATGGCTTGTTTCCATGGCCCGAGGTCTGCTTCGGTCTCGGGTGCCTGGCTCAGGAACCTGTCGGTGTCATGATTGTCCAGGAAGGTCAGTATTCTCTGTGGATCCGGAAACAGGAAATCCTGTGCCAGATGGTCATAGATCTCGTTCAGTCCTCCCATACATTCCGTCGGCTCGCCGAATGCCCGGCGGGCATTGGCCATCGGCCAGAAATCCATGACGGTCGGCAGGTTGGTCTCTTGCGGATTCAACCGGTTGCCCCGCTGCCAGTAAGCGGCTCCCGCTTCATTGACGTACCAGCATTCGCCCACGATATTCAGATCGGGATATTCACGCAGCACGTCGGCGCACCATTTCGACATCGCCTGCATGTCGGCATACGGATAGGTATCCATTCGGATACCGTCTATGCCGCTCTGTTCAATCCACCAAATGGAGCTCTGCGTCAGATAACGCATCACCTCGGGATTGCGTTGGTTCAGGTCAGGCATCGACGGCACAAACCAGCCGTTCACGGTCCGGTCCAGGTCATACTGCGACACATACGGGTCATGCAGCGTGGTGAGCCGGTAATTGGTCATCCTGTCTCCGGCCGGATGATTGTACCAGTCGGCCGAAGGGGAGTCCCTGAGCCAGGGATGCTCCGAACCGGTGTGGTTGAAGATCATGTCCATCACCACCTTCAGTCCGTGGCTGTGGGCTGCCTCTACCAGATCGCGCCATTCGTCGTTGGTGCCCAGGCGCGGATCCACACGATAATAGTCGGTGGTGGCATAGCCGTGGTATGACCCGCCCGGCATGTCGTTCTCCAGCACGGGACCGATCCAGAGTGCCGTCACGCCCAGCGAGTCGAGGTAATCCAGATACTCGCGTATGCCGGCAAGATTACCGCCATGGCGGGCATCCGGATTCTCGCGGTCGTCAACGGTGGGGTAGGTCAGCGATGCCACTCCTTTGTTGCGGACCCGTTTATCTGCCGGAGTGCCATGCGCGAACCGGTCGGGCATCAGCAGATACAGCACGTCGCCGGCATCGAACCCCGCAGCCCCGCGACGGGTCTTGTCGCGCTCGCGCAATGAAAACCGGATGGCCGACTTCCTCCCTCTGAGCCGGTAGACAAGACGCATGTCGCCGGGCTTGGCATCGGGCATTATCGTCAGATAGATGAACCGGTAGTTCGGACTCTCAAGCCGGAACTGTCGGTCGATGCGGATTCCGGGATAATCCACCGAAAATTCCGCATCGCCGATGCCCGGCGCACTCACCATGAGCTGCAGGGTGCTGTCGCGCATCCCTGTCCACCAATAGGGCGGATCGACCTTTCGGAACATGTATTTGCTCATGGCTCTCTACTGCTGAATCTATTTAAATTTCGCAAGACAAGCTTGCGAAGGTTTATATGTTTATGGGTTTAATCTCGCAAGACAAGCTTGCGATGTTTAGGGCTGTCGCGGTAACCTTCAGACCGGATGGTTAAACCTTTAAACCTCAATTTTTGCGAATGCGAAAATTGAATTAACCCTTTAAACCTCAAGATTCTCAAGAAGCGAATCTTGAATATATTAACGTACCAGCACTTTCCGGTGACCATGGATGTAGAATCCCGGTACTGTCGGACGGTCTATGCGACGTCCTGCCAGATCGTACCATGTATTCTCCTCCGCGTCGTCGCCGATGATTGTATTCACTCCTGTCGCGATATTGTCGGTGAAATCGGCATGCATAATGGCATTGTTATAACCGTTGCTGCAATCCACCGACAGCACCATGTATTTTTTGTTCGGGAAATCCTTCAGCTTGTAGACGTTACCGTCGTCGTGACCGTCGGCGCCGGTGCCGATTCCAAGATACTCGCTGGCCGACGAGATATGGAACGAGCTGATGGCTCGCGTGGCCGCTGTGCCTAAGAATGCAGCATCATCTCCGTTGGCATTTTTGAATCCGTTCTGCGGGAAGAATTTGAAATTGATTATGTTGCGGCTCAGCGTCTTGCCAAGCTCGAATGTATAGAAGTGAATGTTGTTTTCCTCATCCATCTTGATGGAGTTGCTTTCATGCCACTCCCAGCTGCCGTTGTCGATCAGCTCCGGCACCACCGACTGGTCGGCACCGATAATCCAGATTCCTTCCGGCTTTTCAGGCGATTCTCCCTCGTAGATAAAGTAGCTGGTCAGCACCGCATTGCGGTATCCCTCCCTGCAGTTCAGTACGATTACCATCTGTCTGGCATCCGCAGGAAAATCCATCAGCTTGTAGACGTTACCGTCGTCGTGACCGTCGGCGCCGGTGCCTATGCCTAAGTATTCGCTGGCCGAGGATACGCGGTAGCTCGTGCCTCCCGATACGAATTCATCACCCCAGCCGGCTTGACAGAAGAACTTGAAATTGACGTTGGTACGGCTTAGCGTCGTGCCCAGATTGAAGGTGTAGGTGTAGACGTCCTCGGATTCTTGCATCTGTAACGCTTTTTCGGGCTTCCATTCAATGTTGTCGGTGGTCAGCATGTCGGGATCTACTGAATTATTAGCGCCGATAATCCACACGCCCTGAGGCTTTTTCACGGTAACGATATTGTGTCCCACGCGCAGCACGGCGTTGTTGGTACCTGCCGAGCAATCCAGAATCAGCTCGATGGTGTCGCCGTCTGAAAGCGAGACTCCGGGTTTGAGCGTGATCCATCCGTCGCCATTCATCGTCAGTAGGTCGTTTTCTTCCATAGTTACATTGTAGGTGCCTCCGTTGGGCCGGAACACATTGCCGGTGTCGGCTGCCGGACGGATCTGGAATCCTACGCGGTCCTTGTGCAGATTCTTGCCTACGATGAACGTTTTGGACAGGCGCTTGTTGTCGTTGGTCATCGGGATGAAATTGTCGGTCTGGCTGGAGAAGGTGCTCGAAGGCACGATTCCGTCGATAGCCACGGCATTCCAGCCTCCCTGGATGTAAGCGGTGCCGGTTCCGTCAGTGTTCAGCGCTTCGGGCGTTTTCTGGTAAACGCGTACATATTCCACTTCCATGGTGCAGGGCTGCAGCTGATCCTGAAGGCCGGCCGCGCCGCCCCAGTCGCCGCCGTATGCCAGGTTGAGCGTGATGTAGTAGGGACGGTCGTATGGCCAGTTCACGTAGCCGTTATGGTCATTGGCATATGTCAGGATACGTTGTCCGTTGGCGTACATAGCCATATTGTCGTTATCCCAGAGCAGGGCATAGGTGACCCAGCCACCCTCCATATTGTCGACGTGCTTGCTGGCGCTGACCTGCGTGTTGTTGCTATGGTAGTGGCCGATGGCATGCAGCGAGCATACGCAGTTATTGGGGTCGTTGCCGACTTCCTCCATGATGTCGATCTCGCCGCAGGTGGGCCATGTCTCGTCGCTCCAGTTCACGCCCTCGGGCATCATC
>JAQXIE010000012.1 GCA_029007645.1 Bacteroidales bacterium | reverse complement strand
ACATTGGGATCATTAAGGCGAGCAACATGGTCTCCGACCAATCTGTGCTATGCCGGAGATACACCCCACGAAGGCTGTCAGTACGCTTCGCTTCCTTCAGCCATCGTGGGGTTAATGAGAAACAACCTCTCCGAGGTATCCACTTCATTGCCAGCGATATAAACTCACAGCGAAGACTCTATTGCCAGCGATATAAACTCGCATCGAAGACGTGATTGCCAGCATGTGCCACTAAAATTAATGATACCAACTTGCTAAACTTGAGTAACAAGAATCATCACGCAGGTCTTCTGGGTTCATTCCGTTTCCTGCGTCAGCAGGTCTGTGGCAACGGCAAAATATCGCACAAGCTTACTAAATAGCTAATTCTGTGTAAATCTGTAAGTTCAGTGCAGGCTAAAAGCTCCGCTTTTGCCGCCAGTTCCGTGCCTTGATATCTTTATGTTTCCAAAATATTCAGCTTTTGCCGTCAAGTTCCGTGCCTTGATGTCTTATTTAGTGTTAAATGAAAGAGCCGTGCATCAGCCGGCCGTAGGCGTGGCCGAAACGCTGGAATGCCTCCCGTTCGAGTTCCTCGCGGAATTGCGGCGCGGCCAGCGAGATCATCAGCCGGGCGCGTTCCGCCAGGTTCTTGCCCCGGAGGTTGACGATACCGTTCTCGGTCACCACATAGTTGGTCTGGAAACGGGTTGTGACCACTCCGGCACCTTCGGTCAGGACAGGCTTGATCTTATTGACGCCCCTGGAAGTGGTGGAGAGCATCGCCAGGAAGGATTTGCCCCCTTCGCTGCGCGACGAACCGTAGACGAAGTCATGCTGCCCTCCCACCCCGGAGTAAATTGTCCTGCCGATGGAGTCGGCGCACACCTGGCCCGTGAGGTCGATTTCCAGACATGAGTTGATCGACATCACCTTGGGATTCTGCGCGATGGTATAGGGGTTGTTTGTCCAGGCCACATCCTTGAAGATCACATCGTCGTTATGGTCGAGGAAGTCGTATAGGGCACGGGATCCGAGGGCGAGCGACGCCACGGATTTGCCCGGCATTACGGTCTTGAGGCTGTTGTCGATGACACCGCTTTCGAGCAGAGGGAGCACTCCGTCGGTCATGGCCTCGGTATGGAGGCCGAGATGACGGTGACCCTGCAGGGCGCGGATCACGGCATTGGGGATTCCGCCGACGCCGATCTGCAGCGTTGCGCCGTCGGGGATCTGCTCGGCGATAAAATTGCCTATTTTGATTTCGGCATCGGTAGGCGCCGCAGTGGGCACCTCGACCAGCGGTTCGTCGACCGACACGGCGGCGGCGAGCCGGCTGAGATGAATCACGGCATCACCGGGCGTGAAGGGCACATGCGGATTAATCTGGGCGATCACCCTGTCGGCGCATTCCACGGCGGCGGTGGCCAGGTCGGCCGATACGCCGAAGCTGACATAGCCCTCTGCATCGGGCAGCGAGCAGTTGATCAGCGCCACATCCACGCGGCAGGTGCCGTCGCGGAACAGCTCGGGCACCTCGCCGAGAAACCGCGGCGTCATCGTGCCGTAGCCGTCGGCGATCCATTTGCGGAACGCGTTGGACACGAAGAAGGAATCTATCAGAAACGAGTCCCTGAACTCCGGGCGGCACAAGGGTGACGGACGTCGGGCGACGGCAAAACCGGAATAGACCGTCACGTCACGCAGCTCATGGCCGCGGGCCGCGAGAGCCTCGACCAAAACCTCGGGTATCGACGTGGAACCCTGCAAGTAGACATGGTCGCCACTCTCGATGAGCCTCACGGCCTCGTCGGGGCTAACAAACTTCACACGGTTCATTGCGGACGGTTTTGGAATGTTTGCCATGTGTGTTATTGAACTGTCGGAGGAAACGCTCCAGGCGTTTGAAATCCTCGTCGGACTTTACCATCGACACGGTGACGCGCACGCCCTGCTGGTCGCTTCCGGTGCTGGCGAGGGTGATGGCCGATACACCGTGTTTCAGCAGCTCGCGCTGCAGTTCGGCGCCGGTCATGCCGTCATATCCGATGGTGAAGAAGAAACCGTCGGCTATGGGCTGGTCGCCGTCCATGTCGTAGACGATATGGAAACCATTGTCTGCAAAGAGCTGTTTGACTATGCCGGCGCGGCGACCGTACTCGCTGCAGTTCTCCACGAAAGGGAGCTTTCCGTTCACGGCAGCCTCAAGCATGTCGGCCATGGCGTGCTGTGCGGAATGAGCCGTGCCGGACGATGCCACGTAGAGGATGCCGTAGATGTAGGCGTCGCCGAAACGGGGCATCTCGTAGAATTCCTCCAGATACCTGTAGCGGCGCTGATAGACAGCCTCGCTCATGCACACGAGGGCGATGCGCTGTCCGGCGTAGCTGAAAATCTTCGAGCCGGAAAGAAGCAACACATAATTGTCCGTATATCGAGCCACGGTGTGCCCGATGGCGCCCGGCGCCTGGACGTTCTCGCGGAAGTCCATGCCGAAGTAGGCTATGTCCTCCATCACGATGGCGTCGTATTTCGTGGCGAGACGTCCTATTATCTCCAGCTCCTCCTCGGTGAGGTTGGTCCATGCGGGGTTGTTGGGGTTGCTATACATTATGGCGCTTATGTTTCCCTTGGCGAGATAGCTTTCCAGCTTGGCCTCAAGCGCTTTGCCACGGTACTTGTAGATGTCGAATTTCTCGTGCTTCAGTCCCAGCACCTTCGACTGCTGGCGGTTCGGCGCGAAGCCCGGCATGAGGAACAGCATGGCGTCCTTGCCCTGGTCCTTGAGGCGCTGGCCCATGATGATCTGGAGCGTTAAGGAGCCCTGCATGGAGCCGACGGTGGGAACGATGCCGTATTCCGGCACATCGATGTCGAGGAAGCGTTTAAGGAAGTCGTGTCCCGCTTTCTTGAGAGGCGGAATGCCTTGGATGGGAGGGTATTGGTTGGCTATGCCGTTGCGTAGCGCTTTAATTTCAGCCTCGACTCCGATGTGCTCGGCAGCGAGACCTGGATTGCCTATTTCAAGATGCACCATCGGCTCGCCGCTGATCGATTCCAGTTCGGCGGCAAGGGCGCAAATCTGACGGATAGTGGCGTCGGCAACGTCGAGTATCGACAGTCGGTCGACAGCCTCCTGGAATTGTTGGTCGGAAATGGGAAACATGGTACTATGTGATAAGTGATAGGTAATAAGTACGAGTTACTAAGTGTTAGTACTAACTGAAATTTCACATGTTGGTATTAGGATACATCAGGCGAGCAACATGGTCTCCGACCAAGGTGTGCTATGCCGGATACACACCCCACAAAGGCTGTCAGGACGCTTCGCATCCTACAGCCATCGTGGGGTTAATGAGAAACAACCTCTCCGAGGTATCTGATTCATTACCGGCGCCATATACACCAAAATAAGGCTTCATTGCCTGCATCGTATACTCCACTCGATGGCTTCATTGCCTCGGAGAGGCTGTTTCTCGATAACCCCACGATGGACGGGCCAGCGTCAGCTGGCATCGGCCTTCGTGGGGACAGACCGGAGCGATACAGCTTGGTCGGAGACCATGTTTCTGTACTGCATGTGCCATAAAAATCTAATAATACCAACTTGCGAATCTTGAATTACTAAATATTAGATTTTGGCCATTTCGACAGCGCGGGTGCGGCCCAGGCGGAAGGCGGCGATGTTGGCGTTGACTATCGCTTCACCTTTGGAGCCGAACACAGAGGCGATGGCTTTTTCGATGGCCTCGGCGGGGATGTCGATAAAGGGACTCGCGGCGCCCAACAGCACCAGATTGGAGCTGCGGGCCGAAGCCACCTCCTTGGCCGCGGCCTCCATGTCGAAGGCCACCACATTGCCCAGGGCGAGAAGTTCACCCTCGAGTTTCTCCTGCTCGGGATAGTTGTCGATATTGACGAAGGGCAGCGTGGAGCTGACCACCCATCCATTCTTGCTGAGGAAAGGAAGATAACGCAGGGCTTCCATGGGTTCGAGCGATACGATCAGATCGGCGCCACCGAGGGGGATCAGATCGGAATGTATCGGCTCGGAGCCGATACGGAGGTTTGACTGCACGTCGCCGCCGCGCTGGCTCATGCCGTGCACTTCGGCCTGCTTGATGTAGAGGTTGTCGGCGAGCGCCGCCGCGCCCAGAATTGTGGCAATCGTCAGAATGCCCTGGCCTCCGACACCGGCCAGTACTATATCGGTTTTCATGTCTGTCGTTTTATGTTATGCTTTAGGAGACTGAGCCTTATTCTTGGCCGAGGCATGGCGCCGTGCGGTCTGGATGCACTCGCGTCGCGATATTATCACCGAGAGCCCCTTATGATTGATCTCCTCCTCGAAGAGGGCTGTGATGTCGGGGACATTCCTGGGGAGCGAATCGATGGTCCGCACATGTGCGGGGTCTGCGCCGAGGCCGATGCAGATCTGTTCCAGTTTACCGGTGCCCTGCGAGTCCTGGCCGCCGGTCATGCCGGTGGTGAGGTTGTCGGAGATGACCACCACCATATTGGTGTCTTCGTTGATGGCGTCGAGCAGACCGGTCATGCCGCTGTGGGTGAATGTGGAATCGCCGATTATGGCAAGCGAGGGGAACTGGCCGGCGTCGGCCGCGCCCTTGGCCATGGTGATTGAGGCGCCCATGTCGACGCAGGAGTCGATGGCGTTGAAGGGCTTCAGGAAACCGAGGGTATAGCAACCGATATCACCGAACACCTTGGCATCGGAGTATTTTTCCAGCGCGGCGTTCATGGCGGCGTACACATCGCGGTGTCCGCATCCTTGGCATAGCGCCGGCGGACGGGGCACGACCAGCTCGGAGACCTCGCGTTTGCCGTGGAGCTTCAGCCCGGCGGCATCTGCGCAGAGCGCCGACATCGCGGCGGCCACTTCGTCGGGATTCAGCTCGCCGTCGCGCACCACATGGCCCGACAGTTTGCCGTAAATCTCCTTGCCGTGGTAAAGAAGTCCGCGCACCTGTTTCTCGATAAAAGGCTGACCCTCCTCGAGCACCAGCATCGCATCGCACGCGTCGTAGAGACGGCGCATGGCCTCGAGAGGCAGCGGATACTGCCCGATCTTGAGAACAGGGAAAGGCACCCGGCCTCCGAATATTTCCTGAAGGTAATTGTAGGCGATGCCGGAAGCGATGATACCGAGACGTTTGTCGGGACCATCCTCGTAACGGTTGAAGGGAGACTCCTCCGACTCCTTGCGGAATTGCTCCTGATCCTTGATGAGCTGACGGTTGCGCTCCTTAGAGACAGCGGGCATCAGCACCCACTGGCGGGGATTGGCGGGATAATGCAGATCATTTTCGGGGAGCGGCGCGGCGTCACATTCCACGACGGCGCGGCTATGCGCCAGGCGTGTCACCATGCGCACCAGCACCGGAATATGGCAGCGTTCCGAGAGGCTGAAACCATGCCGGGCCATGTCGTAGGCTTCCTGCTGGTTGCAGGGCTCGAGCAGCGGAATCATGGCAAAATCGGCATAGAAGCGGGAATCCTGCTCGTTCTGCGACGAGTGCATGGAGGGATCGTCGGCCGAAATCACCAGCAGCCCGCCGTTGGCTCCGGTCATGGCCGAGTTCACAAACGGATCAGCAGCCACGTTCAGGCCCACATGCTTCATCGACGTGATGGCCCGCTTGCCGCAGTAGGACATGCCTAAAGCCGCCTCCATGGCCGTTTTCTCATTGCTCGACCAATGAGAGTGCAATCCCCGGGCCCGGGACACGGGGTCCTTCTGCACGAATTCAAGAATTTCGGTGGACGGAGTGCCCGGATAGGCATACGCCCCGGACAAGCCTCCGTTGATAGCGCCCAAAGCCAATGCTTCGTCACCCAGCAACAGACGTTTAGTTTTCATACGGTTCGATCTAAGGTTCAACGGTCACTTCCGCCGTTGGAATTGTTTCATGGTAATTGCAAATTAAATGAATAATTCTTAAATTCGCAAAAAATAAGCATTTCATGAAACGAACAATCGGATTTTTTCTATTGCTGATCACCGCGCTATTGCCCGTCGTGGCTCAGCAAGTGACTTGGTCATACCGACTTATCGGTGACAATACGGCGACTCCCTCAATAGAAATCACAGCGACAATAGCACCGGGGTTCCATCTATATGCGCCCAACACGCCACCGGGAGGACCCGAGCCGCTGGTATTCTATTTCGATACCAAAGGATGCACGCTCGACGGCAAGCCTGTGGCCAACAAGGCCTACACCAAGGAGTACGACGACGTGTTCGAGGTGGACCAGTACTTCTACAGCAACTCGGTGAAATTCACCCAGAAGCTGAAGGCGGCAGCCAAGGAATGGCAGGTGCGCGCCGAGGTGAAGGGACAGGTCTGCGACGACACGGGATGTTACCGGGTGAACGGCAGCCACACTTTCAAGGGGAAGGCGCCGATGACCGACGCCGTGAGCAAGGAGGCCGAGAAACTGGCCGATGAGGAGAAGGCCCGCAAGGACAGCACGGTCAATGCCGTGACGGCGATGACCGACTCGCTGCAGAGTGCCGAAGGTTTAATGATGCCGGCGGCAAACATGTCGGGCGTCAACGCCGACAAATGGTGGGCCAACGTAGAAGCCGAGATCAACGTCTTCAAGGAGGATCCCGTACAGCAATCGCGTTCGCTGTGGTACATATTCATAGCCGGATTCATCGGCGGTCTCGTGGCACTGGTTACGCCATGCGTATGGCCCATGATCCCGATGACGGTAAGTTTCTTCCTGAAACAGAATAAGTCGCGCCGCAAGTCGATAACTTCGGCATTCGTATACGGAGCATCGATCATAGTGATATACGTGCTGCTCGGATTGATTGTGACGATAGCCTTCGGAGCCTCGGCGCTGAACGAACTGGCCACGAGCGCCGGTTTCAACATAGCCTTCTTTATCCTGCTGGTGATCTTCGCCTTCTCGTTCATGGGCGGCTTCGAGCTGACACTCCCGGCCTCCTGGACCAACAAGATGGACTCGAAGGTCGACTCCACCACGGGCTATCTGTCGATATTCTTCATGGCGTTCACGCTCTGCCTGGTATCGTTCAGCTGCACGGGCCCGATCATCGGCACATTGCTGGTCGAGGCTGCCGCGACTTCCAATTTCGTGTCGCCTGCAGTGGGCATGTTCGGTTTCGCGCTGGCGCTGGCCCTACCCTTCTCGCTGTTCGCCTGCTTCCCGACGATGCTCAAATCCATCCCCAAGAGCGGCGGATGGATGAACACGATCAAAGTGGTGCTCGGCTTCCTGGAACTGGCGCTGGCGCTGAAGTTCCTATCTGTTGCCGACCTGGCCTACGGCTGGCGCATCATGGACCGCGAGGTGTTCCTCTCGCTCTGGATCGCGATCTTCGGTCTGCTCGGAATCTATCTGTTGGGATGGATTCAGCTGCCGCATGACGACAAGCAGGACCATATCGGCATAACGCGCTTCTCGCTGGCCCTGATCTCCATTGCCTTCGCCATATACATGATTCCGGGCCTGTGGGGCGCTCCGCTCAAGAGCATCAGTGCCTTCTCGCCTCCGATGTACACCCAGGACTTCAATCTATATACCGGCGAGACTCATGCCCAGGTCGACAATTTCGATGAGGGCATGGAACTCGGCAACAAGCTGCACAAGCCTGTGCTGATCGACTTCTCGGGTTACGGCTGCGTGAACTGCCGCAAGATGGAGGCCGCAGTGCTGACCGACGCCGAAATCAAGAATACGATCGACAACGACTTCGTGTTCGTCACCCTGATGGTCGACGATAAGAAGGAACTCCCCCAGCCGGTAGTGGTCAAGGAGAAGGATGGCCAGGAACGGACCCTGCGCACCTACGGCGACAAGTGGAGCTATCTGCAGCGCACCAAGTTCGGCGCCAACGCACAGCCCTACTATGTCATTGTCAACGACGAGGGGAAGCCGATGAACCATTCGTTCGAATATGAGGAGAATATACCGAAGTACCGCGAGTTCCTGAAGAAGGGACTCGAGAATTACGCAAAATCAGTTAAGACGAATAATTGAAACGAGTCAACATTATAATCCTGTTTCTGATCGGGGTCTGCGCATCGATGGGTGCGCAGACCCTGACTCACAGATACGTGGAGCTGGCCGATTCGGCCGACCGATATATGCGGCTGGAACGCTGGGGCGACGCCGAGCGCGTCATTATCGGCGCACTGAAGCATGAACCGGCCAATCCGAGCAACTGGCTTCTATGGTCGAACCTTGGCGTGGTTCGCACGCACCGCGAGAACTACGAGGGAGCGATGCAGGCCTATGAGATAGGGCTGGCCGGGGCGCCGCGCAGCACGGTGCTGCTGTCGAACCGGGCATGGACGTCGCTGGCGTTCAACCATCCGGAGGATGCCATGGCCGACCTGAACGCGACATTGGCGCTCGATTCGCTGCAGCCGTGGCCGCTGAAAATGCGGGGACTCCTGTCGATGGCCAAAAGCCCCGTGAAAGCACGCCGTGACCTGGCCCTGGCCGATTCGCTGGCTCCCGACGACCCGGCCGTGCTGGCCGCTATCGCCGACCTCGAAGCCGCCGACGGACAGATCGAAAAGGCCCAGACATACTACGAACGCTCGCTGAAGCTCAGGCCCGACCCCGACGTGACTTTCCGCACGCTGCTGATCATGACCGAGAAAGGTGATTTCAAGACCGCGCAGAGCCGCACTTCCGAGGCTCTGGCCCGCTGGCCCAAGGACCCGAACCTGCATCTGCTGCGCGCCCTGCAGCATCAACGAAATTATGATTTCGATGCCGAATTACGCGAAAAAAATCTTGCCGTAGCATACGGTGCTGACATACATCTCGTTGACAGAATCCTGAATAAAAGGTCCTCGAAAAAAAGTGCAACATATTGACTAAACAATTTTCTCAAGGGTCGCGGATTTAATATTTTTTTTGCTTATCTTTGCACTCGCAATGGACAGACTGGCTCTACATATCGAATACCTGCTGCTGCGGCACGACTGTGTCGTAGTACCCGATTTCGGAGCCTTTATCAAAGTGCGCCATGCGGCGTCAACCAGCTCGGAATCAGGCATAATCAAGCCCATGACACAGGAAGTGCGGTTCAACGGCGCCTTGCGTCATGACGACGGGATGCTTGCATCGTCGTATGCTCGCCGCGAGCATCTGAGCTACGGAGAGGCCCGCGACACTGTGCGTCAGGCAGTCACTCTGCTCAGCGACACCCTGCGCACCGACCGCGAAGCCACAATCGGGCGCCTGGGCCTCATCACTGTCGACGAGGAGGATAACCATCGCTTCACACCCGCATGGGCTCCCGACACACTGGCAGCTCGACTCGGTTTCTATCCCACGGCTATAAACCGCTCGCCTGCAGGCGCCGGCATCGCACCCGCTCAGGCCACACAGCATACAGCTCCTGAAACGAAGCCGGCGCAAACAGCTCGCCGCTTCGATACGGCCCGGAATTATTATATCCCCGTCAACCGCCGGATGGTCCGCTACGCGGCTTCGCTGATAGCGGTATTTGCCGTAGCACTGTCCGCCATCCTCCCCTTCACCACCGATACCCATGAGGACCAGGCTTCGATAGTGCCGGTCAAGACTATTGTCAAGGCCGTCAGGGAGGCCGCACCTGCGCCGGTGACAGAAATACCGACAGCACAGGAAGAGAAGGCGTCAGAGCCGGAAAACACCTGGCACCTGATCGTGGGAACATTCCATTCGCAGCAGGAGGCCGACAACTTCATAGCCGCAAACAGCGACAAAGGATACAGCCTGTCGACCGTGGCCTCTCGCAATCTGTACCGAGTGTCGGCATGCGACGCCGCCGACAAAGCCACCCTGCTTCCCGAACTGAACTCCGCGGAATTCCAGCAAAAATTCCAACAGGCCTGGATATTCAACTCCGCAAACTGACTCCGCAACCCTGTTCCATCCCCGATTTCACTGCCGTTCAGATGAACCGTAAGGCTCTTCCGAACGTTCTAATTTTAACAAGCTCCGCAATTTTTTGCAAATTTCACACTTGAGTGTTAAATTTGCGCCAAAATGTTAAAATGAAGAGATCGTTAATCTGGTTGCTGACCATCCTAATGGGCATCACTTTCGGAGCGTTGCTCTATTTTCAGATCATGTATCTGGAAAATATGGTGAAGATGCGCGAGGAGCAGTTCTCGGAGGGCGTGATGCGCTCTCTGAACGCAACGTCCGACTTTATGGACCGTCAGGAGACGCTTCATTTTCTGCAGGAGGACGTCAATATAATCGAGTCGACTCTCTACGACGACATCAACGACGGCACGAGCGACGGCAATCTGAAATATTCAGTGTCCAATCCCGACGGAAGCGTGACCAACTACACGTTGAGTTCGGAAGTGAAGCTGGGAGGCAACACGCTGGCGTTCCCTTCGCCTGTGACCAGCATCAGTTCGCGCTACGGCAGCATGCAGGAGGTGATCCGCAGTCAGTACCTGTATCAGAAAGGTCTGCTGACCGACGTGATTCTCAGCATATTGCGCGATTCGGGTACGCGGCCTCCCATGGAACGCGCCGATTCGATTGCGATAAGGAACTGCCTCACCACCGAATTGGCCAACAACGGCGTAACGATCCCCTTCGCCTTCAGCGTCCTGTCGACAAGCGGCCGCGAAATCTATGCCACCCAGGGTTATAAGGCCGATGACAAGAGCATATATACCATTCAGCTTTTCGCCAATACCGACGCGCCCTACCGTCTGAATGTGGAATTTCCCAACAAGGACAATTACATCTTCTCATCGGTGCGGTTCATCATTCCGTCGCTGGCTTTCTCGCTGATTCTGCTGATGGTGTTCCTCTACACGGTGATTCTGGCGTTCAGGCAGAAGAAGCTGACGGAGATGAAGACCGACTTCATCAACAACATGACGCACGAGCTGAAAACGCCTATAGCCACCATCTCGCTGGCGTCGCAGATGCTGAGCGACGCGTCGGTGCGCAAGTCGCCCGAATCGCTCAACCATCTGGCCGAAGTGATCAGCGAGGAGAGCAAACGTCTGCGCTTCCAGGTTGAGAAAGTTCTGCACCTGTCGGTGCTCGACAACGCCGAGAGCACACTGAAATTCTCGGAAGTAAACGCCAACGAGATAATCGAGAACGCCGTGAATACGTTCAAGCTGAAAGTCGAGCGTCAGGGTGGCGTGATCATCGCCGACCTCGAGGCCATTGATTCCGACGTCTACGTGGACCAGCTGCAATTTACCAACGTGGTGCACAATCTGCTGGAGAACGCCTTGAAATACAGCCGCGAGGATGTGGATCCGGAACTGATGGTTGTGACCCGCAATTCCGACAAGCACCTGATAATCGAGGTCAGCGACAACGGCATCGGCATCCCAAAGGACGCCCAGAGACACATATTCGACAAGTTCTACCGCGTGCCGACCGGCAACCGCCACGATGTGAAGGGTTTCGGACTCGGGCTGGCATACGTCAAGAAAATGATAACGGCCTTCAAAGGCTCGATCAGCGTGGATTCCGAACCGGGCGTCGGCTCGACATTCACCATTCGACTGCCGCTGGCCAACTCCAACAGTTGATCCGTAAGTGTTGAAAATCAAAGTTTTTTCATCACGGATAAAGAAAATTTAATAATTGATTGTTATAATTATAAAAAAGATACGAAGATGAACGACAAACTTAAAATACTGCTCTGCGAAGACGACGAGAATCTTGGCATGCTGTTGCGCGAGTTTCTGCAAGCCAAGGGGTTCTACGCCGATCTATGCAATGACGGCGACAAGGGATACAAGGCGTTTATCAAAGGCAAATACGACTTATGTGTACTTGACGTCATGATGCCCAAGAAGGACGGCTTCACGCTGGCTCAGGAGATCCGCGCCGTCAACCATGACGTGCCCATTATTTTCCTGACCGCCAAGAACCTGAAGGAGGACGTGCTGCAGGGATTCAAGATCGGCGCCGACGACTATATCCCCAAACCGTTCTCGATGGAGGAGCTCGTGTCGCGTATCGGAGCCATCCTGCGTCGCGTGCGAGGTAAGAAGGAGAAGGACGTGACCGTATACCAGATCGGCAAATATACCTTCGACACCCAGAAACAGACCCTCATTGCCGATGACAAGAGCCAGAAACTCACCACCAAGGAGTGCGAGCTGCTGTCGCTGTTGTGCCAGCATATGAACGAAATTCTGGAACGGAATTTCGCCCTCAAGTCCATCTGGATCGACGATAATTATTTCAACGCCCGAAGCATGGACGTGTATATCACCAAACTCCGCAAGCTGCTCAAGGATGATCCATCGGTGGAGATCATCAACATCCATGGCAAAGGCTACAAGCTGATTGTACCGGAACCCGAAGAAGCCTGACCATCGGCAATTGTCAGGATTTGTTCCTAAATGCATAAAATTAACGGGAATTGCCGAGTTATATCGGCAATTTTCGTTATTTTTGCATCTAAGTCGACGACTGAATCTAAATTCTGACTCCATGGATGAAAAAACACATGCACGGCCCCCGCAGCCGCACCGCACTGCCGGGCAATGGATATTGCGCGTGCTATACCTTATGTACCAATGTCTTATCGCCGCGCCGATATTCGTGGTCCTGACCTTTATCACGGCCATAATCACGGCCGTGGGCTCCATCTTCGGCAACCGAGATTTCTGGGGCTACCGCCCTCCGCAGATATGGTCGCGAATCACTTGCCGGCTGTTTCTGATGCGGGTCATCGTGACCGGCCGCGAGAACATCGACCCCAAGCAGTCGTACGTGTTTGTGGCCAACCATCAGGGCGCTTACGACATCTGGACCATATACGGCTATCTGAACCATAACTTCAAATGGCTGATGAAAAAGGAGCTTGAGAAGGTATTCATGGTGGGCATGGCGTGCCGTCGGGCAGGACATATCATGGTGGACGACAGCTCGATCCACGGCATCCGTCAGACCATCGAGGAGTCGGAGAAGAATCTCAAGAACGGCATGTCGCTGGTGATCTTTCCGGAAGGGAGCCGCACATGGGACGGCAGTATGACCGACTTCAAGCGGGGCGCTTTCATGCTCGCCGCCGAGTTCAAGCTGCCTGTGGTGCCCCTGACCATCGACGGAGCCTTCAAGGCCATGCCCCGTTACACTTACCTGATGACTCCGACGACAATCCGGCTCACCATCCACCGTCCGATATGGCCGGGCGAGAACGGGTTCAACACCCGTCGCCTGATGCAGGAATGCCGCGAGGCCATAGAATCAGCACTGCCAGCCGATGAACCGGAATAGCGACCGTTCTGATGTGCCGGTGGTTCTGCTCGTTTCGGGCATGGACCCGACGGGGGGAGCCGGGATGTCGGCCGACATCCGGACGTGTACTGCCTTCGGTGTCTACCCGATGTCGTGCGTGACGGCCCTGACGGTGCAGAACTACCGCGGGGTATCGGCCGTGCGGCCCGTATCGTCGCAGCTGCTCGCCGAGCAGCTCGAGGCGATATACGAATCGGCAATGCCCGCGGCAGTCAAGATCGGCATGATTCCCAATGCCGCGCAGGTCCGCACCCTGGCTCGCGTCCTGAAGAAGCACGGCCAGCATAACGTGGTGCTCGACCCGGTGCTGACGGCAACCGCCGGAGGTCCCCTGACACGGCAGAACGCAGCGTATGCAATGCTGTCGCATCTGCTCCCGCTTACCGACATCATCACTCCCAACGCCAAGGAATACGATTATCTCGCCGGGCTGACTTCAAAAGTCCAGATGTCACCGCTGGAGATGTCGCTTGCAGCCCTGCTCCGCAAGGGGGGCGACGTGCCCGGCGATCAGTGCTCCGACTCTCTGCGCATGCCCGACGGAACGTCATACACATACAGCACTGCCCGCGTGCCCGGCAATAACCTTCACGGAACCGGCTGCGTGCTTTCGTCGGCCATTGCGGCGAACCTGGCCCTTGGCTTCGATATCCCCGCTGCCGTGCGCCGGGCCAAGAATTTCCTGACTTCGGCTCTGCGCACTTCATCCCGCTGCCACATCACTCCCGATTACGGCCCGGCGCTTACACTTATCAATTGAAATTTTTACAACCGTATGAAGATAGTATTTTTCGGAACCCCTGAATTTGCGATACCGAGTCTTGACCGTCTTATCGCCGACGGCCATGAAGTGGCCGCCGTTGTGACGATGCCCGACAAGATTGCGGGCCGCGGACACAAACTGATCCAGAGCGATGTAAAAAAATACGCTTTAGAACATGACATTCCGGTGCTTCAGCCCGAGAAACTGCGCGATCCGGAATTTCTGGACCGGCTGCGTGCCCTGGGAGCAGAGCTCTTCGTGGTGATCGCTTTCCGGATGCTGCCCGAGGTGGTGTGGGCCATGCCCCCGCGCGGCACGTTCAATCTGCACGCCGCCCTGCTGCCCAAATTCCGCGGAGCCGCACCGATCAACCGCGCAATCATGGCCGGAGAAACCGAAACCGGCGTCACGACTTTCTTCCTGAATCATGAGATCGACATGGGCTCGATCATCGACCAGCGCTCCATTCCGATCCTGCCCGAGGACAATGTCGGCACGGTATACGACAAATTGATGGCGCTCGGGGCCGACATGGTCTCGGAGACCGTCAGCAGTCTCGAAGCCGGTACGGTGACCCCGCGTCCGCAACCCGAAGGAGAATTCATCCCGGCTCCGAAAATCTTCAAGGAGGACTGCCAGATCCACTGGAGCGACCCCGCCGAAAAGATCCACAACCAGGTGCGCGGACTGAGCCCCTACCCCGCCGCTTTCTCGTCGCTGACCGATATCCAGGACCGCCACATGGACGTAAAGATATTCAGGACGGCACTCACCGGCATTCCGGTGGAGGACACCGCCCCCGGATCGGTGCGCGTGGGACGCGACTCGCTGAGCGTGGCCTGCGGCGACTCCTGGATCGAGATACTTGAACTGCAACCCGCGGGCAAGAAGCGGATGGATATCCGCGCCTTCCTGCTGGGCTACCATCCTCTGACCTTTCATGAATGACACTGCCAACAAGGACTGCCGCATACTCTGCGATGTGCTGATCGCGCAGGGACTGCGCGACGCGGTGCTGAGTCCGGGCAGCCGCAACGCGCCGCTGCTGATCGCCGCGTCTGCGCGGCCCGAGCTGCACAGCCATGTGGTGACCGATGAACGTACCGCGGGATTCCTGGCGCTCGGCATGGCCGTGGCCTCGCAACGACCCGTGATGCTGGCATGCACTTCCGGTACGGCTCTTTACAATTACGCCCCGGCTGTGGCAG
This sequence comes from Bacteroidales bacterium, assembly GCA_029007645.1. Lineage (GTDB taxonomy): Bacteria > Bacteroidota > Bacteroidia > Bacteroidales > Muribaculaceae > Lepagella. The sequence goes on along the minus strand of JAQXIE010000012.1, from coordinate 30,746 downwards.
AGGCCATGTATCAGAAAATACCCCTCATCGTGGTCACCGCCGACCGTCCGGCCCGCTGGATCGACCAGGACGACTCCCAGACCCTGCGCCAGCCCGACGCCCTGGAGAAAATCGTGAAGCGGAGTTTCAACATCACTACCGCCGAGGGTGAAGGCGTGGCCACCAAAGGTCCCCGGTTCGGGTCGGAGCGGGAATGGTTCGTGAACCGTACGGTGAACGAGGCATGGCTTGCTGCGACGCAAGGCACTCCCGGCCCCGTACACATCAATATCCAGCTCGACAACCCCCTGTCGGAAACAATCGACGACGATCGGCGCGAAACCCCGCGCATCATCAGCGTGGTGGAAGGCAACAGCGGGCTGCGCCCCGACACTGTTATGGAATGGGCCAAGCATATGGCCGGGAAGAAGGTGCTGGTCACAGCCGGGTTCATGCGTCCCGACAATGCCCTGTCGCGCGCTCTCAACGAATTCATGATGCTCCCCAATGTGGCCGTATGCGCCGAGCCGATATCGAATCTGCACATTCCGGCCGACGCATGGATCATCGACGCGTTGCTCCATCCTCGCGCCGGGAATCCGCAACTTGCTGCGGAAATCAGGCGCACGCTGCGCCCCGATATAGTCATCTCGATCGGTGGCGCGCTCGTGTCGAGGATGCTCAAGGATTTCCTGCGCGAATACCAGCCCGACGAGCTTTACACGCTGGCCGACACCGACTGGGGCACCGATTGTTTCCAGTCGCTCACAACCCACTTCGACGTGAAGCCGGCGCAGTTCTTCCGTAGCGTCACGGCCATGACCCACTGGCTCGGACGGAAAGGCCGGATCAGCGGACCGGTGCCGGAATATGCCGCAATGTGGCGGGACGCCCGGCGCCGGCACACGATTCCGGCACGCTCGTTTGCCGGGAACATCTGGTCGGAACTGGCGGCCTACAGCATGATCTTCGACAGGCTCCCGGCCGATTACAATGTGTTCCTCTCCAACGGGACGCCTGTGCGTTACGCCGCACTCTGCATGGAACGCATGCCGCATGCCTGCTACGGCAACCGGGGCGTATCGGGCATCGAGGGCACGTCGGCGACCGCCGCCGGTATCGCTATGAAATATCCCGGGCCCACGCTGCTGATCACGGGCGACATGTCGTTCGGCTATAATCCTCAGATCATGGGCCTGGACCTTCTCCCCGACAATTTCAAGACAATCATAGTCAACAACGCCGGAGGGGGCATATTCAGGTTTATCCGCACCACGCGCGCGCTGGAACAGCGCGAGGAATTCTTCTGCGCCGACCGGCCGCAGCCCGTCGAGGCGCTGGCACACGCTTACGGGTGGGAGTATATGACGGCCGACAGCTGCGATTCGCTGCAGTCCCGGCTGGAGTGCTTCTTTTCATCGCCGCGCCGGACCATCCTGGAACTGCGCGTGGACCCAGAACAGAGCGCCCAGGTGCTGATCAATTATCTGGAAAAATAACAGACTGTTATGAAATTCAATTTTGACGAAATAATCGACCGCAGGAACACCAACTGTGTGAAATGGGACGACTGCGCGGCCGACGAGCTGCCGATGTGGGTGGCCGACATGGATTTCCGCACGGCTCCATGCATCACCGAGGCGCTGCGCAAGCGCGTTGAACAGGGCATTTTCGGATATACGCTGGTGCCCGACAGCTACTACGAGAGCCTGAACCGATGGTTTACCGACCGCCATGGCTGGCCGATCAACCGCGAATGGGTGATCTATACTTCCGGAGTGATTCCCGCGCTGTCGGCATCCATCAAGGCGCTGACCCATCCCACGGCTTCAGGCAATATGCCCAAGGTATTGGTACAGACCCCGGTCTACAACCATTTCTTCTCGTCGATAATCAACAACAAATGCGAGGTTGTGGCGAGTCCGTTGCTATCCGACGGCGACAGCTGGGTAATGGACTATGCCGATCTGGAGAGGAAAGCCGCCGATCCCGATGTGCAACTGATGATCCTGTGCAATCCCCACAATCCCTGCGGACGTGTCTGGACACGCGAAGAGCTGAAGCGTCTCGGCGACATCTGCGCCGCCAACGGCGTGACCGTAATCTCCGATGAAATTCACTGCGAGCTGGTGATGCCCGGCTACAAATATACGCCCTATGCCTCGGTATGCCCCGAATTCGAGGCAGCGTCGGTGACCTGCATATCGCCAAGCAAGGCCTTCAACATCGCCGGGCTGCAGATAGCCAACATCGTTTGCGCCGATCCCGACATGCGCCGGCGCATAGACAGGGCCATCAACGACAACGAGGTGTGCGATGTGAACCCCTTCGGTGTCATCGCCCTGCAGGCGGCCTACAACGAAGGAGGCGAATGGCTCGACGCGCTGAACGAGTACCTCTACGCCAATTACAGATTCATGGTGGAATATTGCCGCGAGAACCTGTCTCAGTTCCCGCTGACCAAGCTTGAGGGCACCTACCTGGTCTGGATGGACTGCCGGTCGACCGGGATACCCTCGGACGACCTGGAACAGGAGCTCCGCGACATCGCCAGGCTGCGACTGAACTCCGGCTCAATCTACGGCGCCGCCGGCAACGGATATATCCGCTGGAACATTGCCTGCCCGCGCGCCCGCCTGCTTGAAGGACTGACCCGCTTCAGCCAGTATATCAACAACCGCTAAGCCGATGCCCATAAAGCTAAGCATTCAGGAATCGCAGCTGATTCGCGGTGTGGCCATCCTGCTGCTGATGGTGCACCACTACTCCGGCATGGGTTATGCCTGGCAAGGTCTGGAGGTTTTCAAGGGGATAGGCCCGGCGATCTGCTGTGCCTTCTTCTTCTGCTCCGGCTATGGACTGACGGCGGGCAATAAGAAGCATGGCGTTCGATCCTCAGCAATGAGGCTGGTCAAAGTAATCCTGCCGTTTATAATTGCGAATGCCATTTACATGATCTACTGGGCGAATTTCCGCAAATACAACCCGACGCCCTGGCATGCGCTCACCGACTTGCTGGGATTGACACTGATCAACAAGCACTGCTGGTTTCTGCAGGCGCTCATCGTGCTCTATGTGGCCTATTTCGCCTCAATCAACCGGGGGCTTAAGATGGTGCTTCCGGCCACGGTCATTGCCGGGAGTCTCTACAGCCTGGCCAGCGGCAATCCGGCCTCGGTGTCCTGGATCGGCTTCCCGCTGGGCATTCTGGCCGCCGGCACAAGCCGCCCGCTGAGGCGGGCTCCACGCAACGGCAAGCCTGTTGAGTGGAGCCTCTGTAAAGAGGCGGCGGATTGCAGCCAGCTGAAACGGGCTCCTCGCAACGGCGAGCCTGTTGAGTGCAGCCTCTGTAAAGAGGCGGCGAATTGCCGCCCGCTGAGGCGGGCTGTGCTTCCGGCTGGTGCATTCTTGCTCTTTGCCGGCACGTTCATTATCTATCTTTATATCGGCGACAGGAAAATTCCCGATCTGCCCTATTTCCTGAATTTCCTCCTGATGGTGATGAGCAGTATCCCCTTGTGGCTGCTGCTGCCCCGCCTGGCAATGGCCGGCCTGCCGGCGCGCCTCGCCGCCGGGCTGACCTACATGGGCCGCAGGTCCATGGACTTTTACATGATGCACGGCCTCTGCCTTCTGATTCTCAGCAAGATGCGCACCCATGATCAACTAAAGCTTATCCCCGCTTACATCGGTCTGATTATTCTGACCAGCATCCTCTTCAAGCTGCTGGTGCAACCACTCCTCAGCCGCCTCCAGGCCATCAGCAATTCAGGGCGTGCAGGAGCTTGGCGCGGAAATCCGCTGCGCAGATCATAGAGGCGAGCTTGTTCATGGCCAGGCACTGGTCGCGTCGGATTTGCGCCTGCCGTGTGGTGTACGGATGAACGGCGATGATCAGCAGGCGCCCGTCGCCGCAAAGATCAAAAAAGCGGCCCGACGGCTTCTGCCGGTCTTCAAATCCATACCATTGAATCTGTATCACTTTCGCTCCGCATTCGATAGCCCGGTCGCGCACTTCCTTCTCACTGTCGCTGATAAATGCGCCTATCAGCACTCCCCGCTGCCGGATGGCTTCATCCCACCGATTGTACCATGCCTCGAGCTCTTCGGGCTTATATCGGCTGCTTACCACAACAGGCTCCATTACCGGATGCCGCAATAGGGTGTAGTTTCCATATGCCTCATAACTAATGCCCTCGATTTCCAAATCCTGACAATGCCGGAAAAATCCCTGATGGTGCGTCATGATGTAATATCTGACCGGATTCCGGTTGACATAATTGATGAAGTTGTCCTTCTGCCCCTTCCTGAAGACGATTTTGTCATTGAAGCCCCGGGCGAACAAGCCATGTCCCGATAGGGCAAGCGCGCTGTCAGGAAATTCGCTCCTGAAGCGCTTCAGGCAGTTGGCCTTGATTGAGGCCACGACACTGCCGAGGTGCTTCTCCATGCGCTCCTTGACGAAAATGACGAAATGGACATGGTCAGGCATTATGGCCTTTGCCATGATCCACACGGCGGGATAGTGGGTTTCGATGCAGTCGAGCTCCCGGTCGACAATGATGCCGGTTTCGGACAGGATGGTCTCGGCGCGGACACCGGCTGGAGTCAGCGCGCCCTCTATGCGTGAAAGTCGCGGCACCTCCGGCGCCAGCGAGAGTGTCACCATGTAAATGCACCGCGACCGATAATCATGCCAAAGCGCCCGGGCCAGCATGTCGGGATGCTTGCGCTGAGAGTAAGGAGAGGACAGGGACTGTGAGCTCATGGAAATAACTTTAAGGTGAATTCAAACTAACTGATTGCCGCCCGCACGCCGATCCTGAGCCGCCCGCACGCCGATCCTGAGCCGCAAGCACGCCGGCCTCGAGCCGCAAGCACGCCAGCCTCGAGCCGCAAGCACGCCGACCTCGAGCCGCCCGCTGAAGCGGGCTCCACGCAACGGCAGGGCTGTCGAGTGGAGCCTCTGTAAAGAGGCGGCGCTGGCGGCTGGATGGATGGGCGGCGCTGGCGGCGGAATGGATGGGCGGCCCGGGATTTCATACTTTCGTCAGAGTCATCTCGCAGCGGGCGCAATCGAAGGAGAGGCGGAAGGTGTGGGGGCCGGTGGTGATGGTGAGGGGCTCGGCAAAGCGGGAGCGGAGCCGGGGGTCGCGGCAGTCACGGCGGCAAGCTCCCAATTCACGCAACAGGCAATAGCGGGTGGTCATCACCTCGATGCCAGCAGATCCGCCCTGGTTGGCGCCTTGCACTTCAAGCGCCGCTGGCCGGGAGTGCTTGCCGCCCTGCACTTCAAGTGCCGGTGGGCATGCGCCTTGCACTTCAAGCGCCGGAGAGATGGTCTGGACGGCGTGGTCGCGGTAGAAACCGGCTGCAAGGGTGTTGGCGACGTTGGAGCGGGGATCCAGGTGCCGGTCGGGATACGGTGCAGACCGATCCTCGGCACGCCTCAATTCATAAGGATAGGTGGCAATATTGGTCTGGTCGAGCAGGGCAATCGCCTCGCGGCGGATGCGGGCCAGCTCGGACGCCGGGATGAAGGTTCGTGGATGCAGGCGGTTTTCAAGGTTGCGAAGCCTGTAGATCGTGCCGCCCAGTTTGCCGAGAACGGCAGCCGGGTCCATAGGGCGTCTCGCGACATCCTTGGTGACATCGAGGGCCACACGGACCGTCAGGCCGCGCTCGTCATGAAGCGTAAGGCCGGCCTCGTCGATTTCCATATCGAGCCACAAAGTCCGGACGGCGGTCTCTCCGGCCATAAGCCGTGACCATTCCACATCGCCTGTGCGATGTATGGTAGCGCTCCTGGGCAGGTTGAAGGGACGGGAACCGCGGATCCGGCCATCGGATATGCCGTTGACATTGACGCCTTCGTACTCGCCCCGGCTGTTGAAGAAACTGATACCGTCGCCGTTGTGAAGCTGGCGCACGTCGGTGATGACCTCGCCCATGGACTTGGGCGTGCGCAGCGAAGCCATGCTGCCGGGACGTCGTCCGGCAAGAAAATAGTCGGTAAAGCCGCGGTTGAAGCTCTTATCGAGCTGCGGGTTGAATCTTATTTCGGATGTTCCGCAGGAAGCGCGCCGGTAGCGTGTGGGATTTTCGGCGATGATCCGGTCAAGTTGCTGCCGATAGTAGGCCGTTACATTTTTGACATAAGCGGCATCCTTGAGCCGGCCTTCGATTTTAAACGAAGAGACACCAGCGTCCAGAAGCTCCTCGAGATGGCCGGAGGCGTTGAAATCGCGCAGGGACAACAGATAACGGTCTTTTTCGAGGACTTCGCCGCGGGCATTGCGCAGGGTGTAGGGCATGCGGCACATCTGGGCGCATTCGCCACGGTTTGCGCTGCGGCCCACACATGCCTGGCTGGCGCCGCAGCGGCCCGAATAGCTGACGCAGAGAGCCCCGTGGATGAAACATTCCACCGGGACATCGACAGCGTTGCAGATGTCGCGGATTTCGGGCACCGACAATTCGCGGGCCAGTACCAGCTGGGAGAATCCGACCTGTTGCAGGAATCGGGCTTTGGCGACGGTGCGCGTATCGCACTGCGTGCTGGCATGCAGCGCAATGGGCGGTATATTCATGCGTAGCAGAGCCATATCCTGCACAATCAGCGCATCCACGCCCGCCAAGTAGAGATCGCGGACCAGGGCTTCGACCTGACGCACCTCGTGGTCGTAGACAAGGGTGTTTACCGTGACATAGACCCGTGCGCGGAAGGCATGGGCAAACCGGACAAGCTCGCGGATATCCTCGACGGAATTGGCTGCTTTGGCTCGCGCCCCATGACTGGAGGCACCGATATAGACAGCATCGGCACCGTGCAGGATAGCGGCCTTGGCCACCTCCTTGTCGGTGGCCGGAGCCAGCAGTTCCACCGGGCGCGGGGCTGGATTTTTCATTTCTTGAACATGCGGTCGATATTGCGCTTGTCCTCGCGCTCGCGGATGGACTGGCGCTTGTCATACTGTTTTTTGCCCCGGCCTACGCCGATCAGCATCTTGGCCAGCCCGCGGTCGTTGATAAAGACCTTGAGCGGCACGATGGTGTAACCGGGGTCCTCGGCGGCCTTCTGCAGCTTGGCGATCTCCTTGCGGTTGAGCAGCAGCTTGCGGTCGCGGCGCGCCACATGGTTATTGTAGGACCCGAACGAATATTCGGAGATATTCATACCCTTGACCCACACCTCGCCGTTCTCGATCAGACAGTAGGTGTCGACCAGCGAGGCACGGCCGTCGCGCAGGGACTTGATTTCGGTCCCCGTCAGCACGATGCCGGCCGTATAGGTGTCCCCTATCTCATAATCGAACCGGGCCTTCTTGTTTTTTATATTGATATCCTTGGCATTCACAACGAATAGGTTTTAACGCACGAAATGCAAAATTACATCGGAAGCGGCTAAAATGCAAATCAGAGGAACAGATCCAGGCCCCATTGACATACCAACGGCATACCGAGCACCAGGATGCTCAGGATTACCGTGACGAGCATCATCCGGTCCTTGGGAGCCTTCAGCATCGGCGTAAGACGGTAGATCATATAGATGGTCCAGAGCGGCAGGAATACGAGCACGGGCTCGAGACCGGGCAGCAGATTGGACACCAATTTGAACATCACCAACGTGGAAAGCAACGTCAGCAGGGCATTCTTGCCGAATTGCGTGGCGAGCGATTCCGACACCTTGGCGCCGAGAAAGGGACGGCCGACGACGGGAATCAGGAAATAGCTGAACATATAAGAGAGGAGCAGCATAATAGCCCTGACAGCGAGCGTCGCCGGACTTTCATCGCCGCGATAGAACATTCCGGCGAAGGGCGACAGGGCGGCAAGCAGGCACAATGGACCGAAGCATGAGATCACCACGCTGTCAACACTTTTGCGCGCACGCTTCAGGTCGCGCCATCCGGTCACAGGCCAGAACATGCAGCCGAACAGGAGGCGCCATACCGAGACAGACTTCCCGCGGGCCGATGCATCGGTTTCATCGGGATCCTCGCAGCGTCCGTAGGCATAAGGCAGATCATCCTCAGCTGAATCGTAATGCGAGCGGGCATCAGCAGCGTCAGTATCAGTCTGATAATCAAGCGTGTCAGCATCATCCATATCGTCGCCGACGTTGTATATCATGTCGTTATTTTCGTCAATCATATCATAAATAACGAAACAAAGGGGGGTCTGATTGTATAGTAATGACCGGGACCATCCGCAGGGACAATCCCGGTCATAACGTAAGAATGGGAATCTTATTCTTCGGCGCGCTCCTCGTTGAGGAGGCGGATCATCTCAATTGCGCTCCTGGGGATACGCGTACCGGGGCCGAATATGGCGGCAACTCCGGCCTTATACAGGAAGTCGTAGTCCTGAGCGGGGATCACACCGCCGGCGGTAACCAGGATATCGGGACGGCCGAGTTTCTTGAGTTCCTCGATCACCTGCGGGACGAGAGTCTTGTGACCGGCAGCGAGCGAAGAAACGCCAAGGATGTGGACATCGTTCTCGACAGCCTGGCGGGCAGCCTCGGCGGGAGTCTGGAACAAGGGCCCCATGTCGACGTCGTAACCGCAGTCGGCGTAACCGGTAGCAACGACCTTGGCACCTCGGTCGTGACCGTCCTGGCCCATCTTAGCAATCATAATACGGGGCTGGCGGCCTTCGCGCTTGGCGAAGTCGGCGACAGCGCGACGGGCTTCCTCGAACTCGGGATCGCCCTTCTCTTCATTGGAATACACGCCTGAAATAGTTTTGATAACAGCTTTGTAACGACCCACTACAGCCTCACAGGCATCGGAGATCTCGCCGAGCGAAGCGCGGAGACCGGCAGCCTTGACAGCCAGGTCGAGCAGATTGCCCTTGGAAGGATCCTTCACAGCCTCCGTGATGTCGGCCAGAGCTTTCTTGACAGCGGCCTCGTCGCGGTTCTTGCGCAGATCCTCGAGACGGGCACACTGTTCCTTGCGCACCTCGGTGTTGTCGACTTCGAGGATATCGATGGGATCCTCATGGTCGAGACGGTATTTGTTGATACCGACGATGGTCTGCGTGCCCGAGTCTATATGGGCCTGCGTACGAGCTGCGGCCTCTTCGATTTTCAGTTTCGGCAGACCGGTCTCGATAGCCTTGGCCATACCGCCCAGTTTCTCGATTTCCTGGATATGCTCCCAGGCGCGGTGAGCGATCTCGTTTGTAAGGCTCTCCACATAGTAGGAACCGCCCCAGGGATCGACCTGCTTGCAGACGTAGGTCTCTTCCTGGATATAGATCTGTGTGTTTCGGGCGATACGTGCCGAGAAGTCGGTAGGCAACGCGATGGCCTCGTCGAGGGCGTTGGTGTGAAGCGACTGGGTGTGACCTAAAACGGCACCCATGGCCTCGACGCAGGTACGTCCCACATTGTTGAAAGGATCCTGCTCCGTGAGCGACCATCCGGAAGTCTGGCAGTGCGTACGCAGTGCCAGCGATTTCGGGTTCTTGGGGTTGAACTGCTTCACAATCTTGGCCCAGAGCATACGGGCGGCGCGCATCTTGGCGATCTCCATGAAATAGTTCATCGAGATGCCCCAGAAGAACGACAGACGCGGAGCGAAGGAGTCGATGTCCATGCCGGCGTTCACACCTGCGCGGAGATACTCCAGACCGTCGGCCAGCGTGTAGGCCAGCTCGATGTCGGCGGTAGCGCCGGCCTCCTGCATGTGGTAGCCGGAGATCGAGATGGAGTTGAACTTGGGCATGTTTTTCGAGGTGTACTCGAAGATATCGGCGATGATCTTCATCGAGAACGCCGGCGGGTAGATGTAGGTGTTGCGCACCATGAACTCCTTGAGGATATCGTTCTGGATGGTACCGGCCATTTCCTCGAGCTTGGCGCCCTGTTCAAGACCGGCGTTGATGTAGAATGCCAGGACGGGCAGCACGGCACCGTTCATGGTCATCGACACCGACATCTTGTTCAAGGGTATGCCGTCGAAGAGGACCTTCATGTCCTCGATTGAGCAGATGGACACACCGGCTTTGCCGACATCACCGACAACGCGCTCGTGGTCGGCGTCGTATCCGCGGTGAGTGGGGAGGTCGAAAGCCACGGAAAGTCCCTTCTGGCCGGAAGCGAGGTTACGGCGGTAGAAGGCGTTGGACTCGGCGGCAGTCGAGAATCCGGCGTACTGGCGGATGGTCCAGGGGCGCATGGGATACATGGCGCTGTAGGGGCCTCTGAGGAAGGGGGGCAGGCCGGCCACATAGTCCAGATGCTCCATGCCTTCGAGATCGGCGGCGGTGTAGACGGGCTTCACCGGAATCAGCTCGGCAGTGAGCCATTCCTTGCCCTCCACGGGTTTGTGGTCACCCTGAGGGGCCACAACTTTTTCAATATCTATTTCTTTAAAATTGGGTCTCATGGTGTTTATTTGAGGAGTTTGGCATTAAAATCAACAAGGGTGTCAAGCACATTGACCTTGACATGGATAAAGTTCTCTATACCCTCTTTGCGGAGGTCGTCCATGCAGGCGGGAGCGCCGGCGACCACGAACATCGCGCGGCCGTTGAGTTCCTTGAAGGCCTGGGGAGCGAACTCGGCGTATTCGTCGTCGCTGGAGCAGAGCACCACGACATCGGCGCCCTTCTCGACAGCGGCGTCAACACCCTCCTTGACGGTATTGAAACCGATGTTGTCGATAATCTCATAACCGGCGCAACCGAAGAAGTTGGACGAGAACTGAGCTCGGGCCAGACGCATCGCGAGGTTACCGATGGTGAGCATGAACACCTTGGGACGCTTGGCGGCACGCTCTGTGTCGAGACGCAGAGCCTCGAACTGGCTTGCGGCGCGATCCTTGTTGAGCCATTCAACGGCACCGTCCACGGGCACGTCGTCGTGGTTGCAGCCGCAACCGCAACCGCAGCTATCCTCCTTGATTTTCTGCAGAGCCGTCTCGTTGAAGTTCGGGAACTGGTTGGTGCCGAGCAGGTTCTCCTTGCGGCGGGCAACGTCGAGATGACGCTTGACGCCGCTGGCGTTGACCTTGGCCTGGATTTCGCCCTTGCGCAGCATGGCATCGAATCCGCCGTTATCCTCGACCTCGTTGAAGAGTTTCCAGGCCTCGCGGGCGATCGAAGCGGTCAGGGTCTCGATATAGTATGAACCGCCGGCGGGATCGACCACCTTGTCGAGGTGGCTCTCGTCGCGCAGCAGCACCTGCTGGTTGCGGGCGATACGCTCAGAGAACTCGTCGGGCTTCCCGTAGCAGCGGTCGAAAGGCAGAGTCTCGATCGAATCCACACCTGCCAGACATGCCGACATGGTTTCGGTCATGCTGCGGAGCAGATTGACATGCGAGTCGTAAAGAGTCTGGTTGAATTTGCTGGTCTCGGCGTGCACCCACATCTTGCAGGCATCGTCGGTGGCACCGTAAGCCTTGACGATCTCGGCCCAGAGCATGCGTGCGGCACGGAATTTGGCGATCTCCATGAAATAGTTGGAGCTGATACCCATGCTGAAACGGATACGCTTGGCAACTTCGTTTACGTCAAGACCGGCATCGGTCATCATGTTGAGCCATTCGGCACCCCATGCCAGAGCGTAGCCGAGTTCCTGCGTTATGTAAGCGCCGGCATTGTTGAAAGTCTTGCTGACAACAGCGAAGCAACGCAAGCCTTTGACGGGCTTGACGGCCTCGAACACCTTGAGGCCTTCGGCCACGGCATCCTTGGGGAAAGGCAGGCCATGCTTGAGCAGGCGCTTGAAGGGATTGTATTCCACCGAGCCGCGGAATTCATCGGCGGCACCGGCCTTCTGGATCAGGTCGACCAGAGCGGCAGCCACTTCGGCGGCGCGTCCCGGGCAGCTCTTTACGTTAACCTCGACCTTCTTCAGATCGACGCCTTTCAATATAACGGGAAGAGCCTCGGCACCGTTCTTGCCGAGCTTGATGCAGAGAGCCTCGACACCGCGGTTCAGGATGTGGAGCGCATGCTCGTTCATCTCCTCGGGGGTGTCGCCCTGCACGGTCTGCGCTATGAGCCAGTCATTGTTGTCGCGGGTGCCGCGTACATAAGGGAACTCACCGGGAAGGCTTCCCAGATGCGTGAGGTTCTTCAGGTCCTCCCGGCGGTAGAAGGGTTGTACGTCAAAACCCTCGTTGGTCCGCCAGACAAGCTTGCGGTTAAAGTCGGCGCCCTTGAGATCGGTTGTGATCTTAGCCATCCACTCCTCGGTGGAGACGGGCGGGAACATGCCGAACAATTCTTCTTTCTTTTCTGCCATTATTAATATGGTTTTATTCTGTCAAGTCATGATTATAAACCCATAAAGAATCCTTGCTGGCATTCCTGATGAGTTTTTCATGGTTTCAATTGAATTAGTTTAAACAACTTCCTTGCAAAATTATGGAATTATTTCCGCATTGAAAAATTTTTAAGGAAAATATTAAACTATACAAGAGCTTTATCCTCGCAGTGCAAAACGCGGGCGGGGAAATCCTCGACCATCTGCAGGTTGTGGGTTGCCATAAGCACGGCGGTTCCGTCGGCAGCGAGCCGGTGCAGGAGGTCGACGATCTGATATCCGGTATGGGGGTCGAGGTTGCCGGTAGGCTCGTCGGCCAGGATGAGTTTGGGGCTGTTCAGGAGCGCGCGGGCTATGACGATTCGCTGCTGCTCGCCGCCGCTGAGTTCGTGAGGATGCTTATAGGCCTTGTTCTCCATTCCTACGGACTTGAGCACCTGGTCGATGCGGTCGTTGATGTCGCTGCGCGACTTCCAGCCGGTGGCCTCGAGCACAAAGCGCAGGTTGGCCGACGCCGAACGGTCCTGCAACAGCTGGAAATCCTGGAAAACGATGCCCATCTGACGCCGCAGATAAGGCACTTGCTTCTTCTTCAGATTCAGCAGGTCATATCCGAGCACCTCGGCCTTGTCGCCCGAGGGGATCTCGACATCGGCATACATCGTCTTGAGCAGCGAGCTCTTTCCGGAGCCCACGCGGCCGGTCAGATAACAGAACTCGCCTTCGGCAATCTGAAAGCTTATGTTTTTCAGCACCACACGCCCGGCGCGTTCCACGGTCACTTTATCGTAATCTACTATCATTCCTTTTCACTTTTTCCTCCCCCATGCCCCACTGCAAAAATATAACAATTCACGGATATAAAAAAATCTGTCGCAAGCAATTTGTATTGCTGACATATTTTCGCTAAATTTGCGAAAACATACGGTAGAACTAACTAAATCATAATACACGACATGAAACTCAAAAGCTTAGCATTGCCGCTGATAGTTGCCGCCCTGATCGGAGCCGGGATGACATCAGCCAAGACACCAACCAGAGGACGCATGATCAAACGTCCGCTCCACATCGAGAACAAGACGGGCTTCGTGCAGGTGCACGGACCCAATCTGATAAAGCCGGACGGCTCGCAGCTGTTCATCATCGGCACGAATCTGGGCAACTGGCTCAATCCGGAAGGCTATATGTTCGGTTTCGGCCGCACGAACGCGCCGCGCCAGATCAACGACCTGTTCTGTGAACTGGTAGGACCCGAATTTACCGCCGACTTCTGGAAACAGTACAAGGACAATTACATCACACGCAAGGATATCGAATACATCGCATCGACGGGAGCCAACACCATCCGGCTGCCTTTCCACTACAAGCTTTTCACCGGCGAGGACTACATGGGACTGACCAAGGACCAGGACGGCTTTGCCCGCATGGATTCCGTGATAAAGTGGAGCCGCGACAACAATCTGTTCGTCATCCTGGACATGCACGACGCGCCAGCCGGACAGACCGGCGACAACATCGACGATTCCTACGGCTACCCCTGGCTCTTTGAAAGTCCGAAGGCACAGGCCCAGATCATCGACATCTGGCACCGCATAGCCGACCGCTACAAAGATGAGCCGGTGATCCTGGGCTACGAGCTGATGAACGAGCCGATCGCCACACATTTCGACAAGGAGACCACAGCACGGCTCAACGCAGAGCTCGAGCCGCTCTACAAGCGCATCACCAAGGCGATCCGCGAGGTCGACCCCAATCATATCATTCTGGCCGGAGCCCCGCAATGGAATACCAATTTCTCCGTATTCCAGGACACCGACTTCGACCCTCAGCTGATGTACACCTGCCACCGATACGGCGGCGACCCTACTCCCGAGTCACTGCAGCATTACATTGACTTCCGCAACAAGACGAACCGCCCGATGTATATGGGCGAAATCGGCCACAATTCCGACGAATGGCAGTCGACGATGGTGCAGATCATGCAGGACAACAATATCGGCTACACCTTCTGGCCCTACAAGAAGCGCGACAATTCCTGCATGATGGGCGTCAGCATGCCCGCCGAGTGGGACAGCATAGTCAAATTCTCCGAAGGACCTCACGCCACATTCGCCGAGATCCGCGAACACCGTCCCGACCAGGCTCTGGTGCGCAAGGCCATGACCCAGTATCTCGACAACATCCGATTCGAGAACTGCAAGCCCCAGGTCAACTACATCAAGTCGATGGGACTCTATGTGCCCGAAAAATAACGCGATAATCCACTACGATACGAAAACCAATAATTGTTGAAATGGCATATTACATTAAATTCAACGGCATGGACCTCGGCCCGATGACCATCGACCAGGTCTTCGCCTATCCCGTGACACCGGACACGCCGGTAAGCCGCGACGGATCGCCCTACATGCCGCTCTACACCTATCCCGAGCTGATGCAGGGATACAACAACAGCGCCCGCCATCAGCAGAACATTCAGCGCCAGGACTCCCAGCGCATACTCTGCGGCATCCTGGCATTGCTGATCGGCACACTCGGCATCCAGTACTTCGTGATCGGCAAAACGACAGCCGGCATCCTCACGATTGTCCTTTCGATCTGCACCTGCGGATTCTGGGGTATTATCACCCTGATTCAGGGCATCATGATTCTCTGCATGTCCGACGAGGATTTCGAGAACAAGTTCGTCAACACTCCGAAGACCTTCCCGATTTTCTGATCGGGTAAAAACATATACCTGTCACAGCCGGACTGCCAATCGCGGTCCGGCTCTTTTAAATCTTATAAGTCTTATAAGTCTTATAAATCTTATAAATCTTATATAAAAAAACAAAACGGGCAGGCCTTCACAGGTCTGCCTGTTTCAAAATGAACGGTCCGGCCTTCACAGGCCAGCCCGTTCCAAACATATATTCAATCAGTCAATCATCTAAAATATTTATCTTCCAACATTCATCTTCATTATTTTCCCAGCATGATCTGCGGCCGTCCATGACATAAATGCCACGGGGCAGCTCACTTGCGGAGCGGTCAGTTCGGACGGCGGCACATAGGGATGGCCGGCCGCGAGAGTTTTTACCTGTTTCATCTGTATAACGGTCTTATCGCCGTTTTTGTATACCGAATTAAGAGCATATGCCTTGATCCCGTCGGGCACCGCAGCTGCGAATGGCACGGCCAAGTGAGGCTTGGCCCAGATCGGCATCATGCCGTAGAAGTTATAGTCGATGTTGAAGGTGTTGCCGGCGGCCATCTTCATAGTGCATTATTTCGAACCAGCCAAACAAAGGGGTAAAATTCTTTAAAAAATAAAAAATCAAGAAATATCAGTGGTTGTTGCGGTCAAACAGGTGCTGGAACATATCCTGCACCAGGCCGACTTCCACGACATTTATGTTTCCGGGCAGATTAATGCCCTTTATATTACCCTTCGGTATGTAAATTGTTTTGAATCCGAGTTTTGCAGCCTCTGCGATACGTTGTTCCATACGGACTACTGTGCGGACTTCGCCGCTAAGCCCGACCTCGCCGGCGAAAGCTGTGCCGGGAGGTAGCGAAAGGTCGAAATTGGACGACATGACAGCGGCGACCACGGCGAGATCCAGAGCCGGATCGGTAACCTTGAGGCCCCCGGCGATATTGAGGAACACGTCTTTCTGGCCGAGCCGGAATCGGGCACGTTTTTCGAGCACGGCCAGCAGCATGTTCAGCCTACGCTGATCGAAACCGGTCACCGAGCGTTGCGGCGTACCGTAAGCCGCTGGGGAAACCAGGGCCTGGACCTCGACCATGAAGGGGCGCACGCCCTCCATGGTGACACCGATCGCCGTTCCGCTCATGGCCGACCCGCGGTTTTCAGACAGGAGCATTTCCGACGGATTGCGGACCTCGCGCAAGCCTCGGTCGATCATCTCGTAGATACCGATTTCGCTTGTAGAACCGAAACGGTTCTTGATGGCGCGCAGCAGCCTGTAGAGGTACTGGCGGTCGCCTTCGAACTGCAACACCGTGTCGACGATATGTTCCAGCACCTTTGGCCCCGCGATGGCGCCCTCCTTGTTGATATGACCCACCAGGATCACGGGCACGCCCGACTCCTTGGCGTAACGCAGCAGCGAAGCGGCGCATTCGCGCACCTGCGAGACGCTTCCGGCCGCCGATTCGATTTCCGACGACATGATGGTCTGCACCGAGTCGACCACAACAAGGTCGGGCTTGACATTCTCGATCTGCGTGAATATGCCGTCAAGCTGTGTCTCGCACAGTATGTAGGTGTTGTCGGATACTTTGCCCAGGCGGTCGGCGCGGAGCTTGAGCTGGGTGGCGCTCTCCTCGCCCGACACGTAAAGGATACGTCGTCCGCGCATTGACAGAATGTTCTGAAGCAGCAGCGTGGACTTGCCGATGCCGGGCTCGCCGCCGATCAAGGTCAGGCTACCGGCCACCAGACCGCCGCCGAGAACGCGGTTCAGCTCGTCGGACGGCATCGGAATGCGCGTCTCCTCGGAAACCTCGATCTCCGACAGCCTCACGGGACGCGTGCTCCTGACAAGGCCTTTCTTCTTGCCGCCTGTTCCAATATGAACTTTCTCCTCGACCATCGTGTTCCACTGGCCGCACGCGGGGCACTGGCCAACGAATTTGGCCGATTCATATCCGCAATTGTTGCAGAAATATACGCTTTTGGTTTTAACTGTCGCCATACCGCAAAATTACGATTTTTTTACGACTCCACTTCATGTTTATTCCGCTTTATTAAAAAGTTTTTTGAGTTCATTGTGAATTGCGGAAAAATTTCTTAAATTTGCGAATGAAATCCGAACAAACGTCCCACCGGCGTGTAATAGAAAAAAGGAAACAAAGTATAACCCTATAAAAGATAACCGAGATGGAATTTCTCACAAATGAAAAGCTTCTCATAGTCGGCGCAGCCGGCATGATTGGCTCGAATATGGCCCAGACCGCCATCATGATGCATCTGACTCCGAACATCTGTCTGTACGATCCTTATGCCAAGGGACTCGAAGGAGTGGCTGAAGAGCTGCTGCAGTGCGGTTTCGAAGGCATGAACATCACCTACACCGACGACATCGAAAAGGCATTCACCGGTGCCAAGTACATCGTATCGTCGGGCGGCGCACCCCGCAAGGCCGGAATGACCCGCGAGGACCTGCTGGCAGGCAACTGCAAGATCGCCGAGGACTTCGGTAAGAACGTCAAGAAATATTGCCCGGATGTAAAGCACATCGTTGTTATTTTCAACCCTGCCGACATCACGGGTCTGGTAACGCTTCTCTACAGCGGCGTTAAACCCGGCTGCGTCACCACACTGGCCGCACTGGACAGCACACGTCTGCGCAACGAACTGGCCAAGTGGTTCAAGATCGACCCCGACAAGATCACCAACGCCCGTACATACGGCGGCCATGGCGAGCAGATGGCCGTATTCGAGAGCACCGTCAAGGTTGACGGCAAGCCTCTGGATACAATCATCGGCACCGAGGCTCTTCCCAAGGATGAGTGGGAGGCCATGAAGGTCCGCGTGATCCAGGGCGGTAAGAACATCATCGAGCTCCGCGGCCGCAGCTCCTTCCAGAGCCCCGCTTACCTCTCGATCGAGATGATCGCTGCTGCCATGGGCGGTCCCGCTTTCCGCTGGCCGGCCGGAACGTATGTCAACGACGACAAGTTCCACAACATCATGATGGCTATGGAGACCACCATCGACAAGAACGGCGTAAGCTTCAAGCCCGTCGACGGAACTCCCGAGGAGCAGGCCGAGCTCGAGGAGAGCTACAAGCACCTCTGCAAGCTGCGTGACGAGGTGATCAGCCTCGGCATCATGCCTCCCATCGACAAGTGGGGCGAGTACAATCCCTACCTGCTCGAGAAGACAGTCTGATCATTCTGACAAGACAATACACAGAGCGCGGTTCCAAGGAACCGCGCTCTTTTTTTTGTGAACAATACTGTCTCTCCAAGCCTTATAGAATATATGGCAATCCAGATAACAATCGTAATATTGATCCTTGCAGGCATGATGATGCTGCTTCTCGGCATCGACCAGCTCTTCACGGGCAAATTCAACGCCGACGACGAACGTGCCAATCAGTTGCGACACGATGTCAAGAACAAAGGAGAGGTGATCTCGGACAACAATATCTTCAAGTCCCTGGTGTCAGACTCCGCACGGCGTCATGACAATTCCTGATATCACATTTTTCAATTCCGAATATCACATTACTTCTGTTTGGATGATTTCTCATCTTTGATGTTTTCCATCTGATTATAGGCCGACATAGATTCTGCCCTGGCGCTTCCCTGCCGCTGCTTGGATTGCATCAGATTGGTGACATAGACCGTAAATACGGGGAACATCACAATACCCATACCGGCAAGCAGCACCGACAATACGCGCCCCACACCGGTCATGGCCGTAATGTTGGAGCCTTCGGTAGTGACGGCCATACAGGCCCACCACAGGGCATCGACGTATTCCTTGACCTGCGGATTGACATGCATCTCGAACAAGTAGAATGTCAGCGAGCTGAAATAAACCGTCGACAGCATGGTAACAATATACGCCAGGAAAAGACCCGTGACTCGATTGGAAGCGAACCAGGACACAACATATGCCATGGCATATCCTCCGCGGATCAGGGGCATATAGCGGATCAGATACCATATCTTCTCAGGCACATTCCACCCGAGATGCACCATAATCTCCTGATACGGAATAGACACCAACAGAAATACGAAATGCGTCAGCAGATAATGCAGCTTGCGCGGAGCAATGATCCATTCGATGAAAAATGCAAGCATGAACGCGATGCATATCCAGAACTCCCATTTGCGGAAAGATTCCAGGGTGTAGAACGTTATGTTGTGCACCGTGTCGATCGATATCATCACGATGAGCACTATCGACAGTATCAGCACGACAATGTGCGTGATCCATTGAATGGTGCGGGAAGCGAGTTCCAGGCGTAATTCTGAGAGAGCAGGCATTGGATTAGGAATTAGCGTCAAGCATAATTCGCTCTATTTATGGCCGGGGGGTAAGACGCGACTCGAGCGATACATGGCCGGGTTCGGAACCTTCGGGGAGATCGGCGGCATCGGCGACAACCGTGACGGGAATATCCATGATTAAATATGCCAGCGGTTTGCCGACCTGGGCAAGCGTCATATTAAGCGTCAGCAGATGGTTGCCGGCAGGCATTGCGGATGTGCTGATACTGAACGCAAAGGGATCGACGCGCGTATAGAAAACCTCTATACGGTCCCACAGATACGAAACTCCGGTGACCAAGGCTTCCTTGCCTCCGAGACCTTTGGCCGAAACTCCGGTCACAACCAGAGGCTGACCCTGCACTACATAAATTCTGTTGCCCTGATCCACCACTTTGTCAAGCTGAACAGTTATATCCACATCGGGCAGATCGTCATCATCGCTGCAAGAACTCATGATTCCCAGCGGAAGCAGCATAAGCAGAAAATAAATATACTTTTTCATCTCATCAACTTTTAAAATCTTTTATACAATATTAAACGCCTCGGTGCAAAAAAGGATTATAAAAAAATTGATCAACAGGGGACCAAACTATATTAAAATTGGCTTGTTATAAATACAAAGGATTTAAAATGCGTAACAATCACGCTATAAACTATTGAATATCAGAAAAAAATAAAAGCGTTATGAGAAGAACAGTTTTATTACTCGCTGCTGCGCTGACGGTGTCGCTGACATTCGCGCAGAGCAAGAATGAGGTCAAGAGTCTGGGAGCATTCCTGGCACAGACATCGGCCACCGGCCAGACCAATGCCGCACAGTTGGGCGTCAGTGTATCCAATGTCAGTGCGATGCCCGGCATCAAAGTAGAAAACGGACACATCACGGAAATTGACCTTAAAGGCAAGAATCTTGCCGGCACACTCAATCTGTCCGGCTTTACAGCCCTGAAGAAAGTGGATGTTTCCAACAACAAGATCACAGCCCTGAACCTGTCGGGCAATCCTGTACTATATGCCGTAAACGCATCCAGGAACAAGATTAGCGAATTCAGTGTCAGCAAATGCCCGCAGCTGCAGGTACTTGCCCTGAACCGCAACAAACTCAGCGAGATCAACGTCACCGATGTGCCGTGCCTGAAGAAACTGAACATCGCCGGCAACAATTTCACCGAGCTGGATGTATCGAATGCCCTGAACCTGAAGACCCTGAACTGCGCGGCCAACAATATCGAGGCTCTCGACGTGACCGGATGCCAGAATCTTAAAACCATCTATGCTGCATGGAACAAGATCACGAAGCTGACATTTGTCGGACTTCCCAAACTTGCCACCATCAACATCAACAACAACCGTGTTGCCAACCTGTATCTGCAGGAGCTGCCCTCGTTGTCGACCATTCTAGCCAGCGGCAACCATATGATACAGTTCGCCGCATCAAACTGCAAGGTCCTCAACGACATATGGGTGCCCTACAACGATCTGACCAGCTTCTCGATCGAGAACGTGCCGATGCTCGGATTCGTAAACGTTGAATGGAACGACCTGACATCGCTCGATCTCAGCAACCTGAATTATCTGCAGCGCGTCAACGCCTCCAACAACCAGCTGACATATGTCAACGTATCGTTCGACCCGATGCTGACTACGATCAACCTGTCGTACAACGAGATGCTGTCAACGTTGCTCCATGAAAGCTGCCCGATGCTGACAAGCATCATCGGCTATTCGGAATGGGACGGCTACGACCCGAATTGGGATATTGTAGAACCTGACGCTGAAGATCCCGACGCACCGGTTGTTCCCGCTGAATAAGCCTGTGTTCTAATCAGGCGCTAAACCATACATTTTACCGAGGGTTCCTGCAAGGGAGCCCTCTTTTTATATTAGGGTCCAAACTTTTGTATATTTAATGATTATTTTTTAATTTTGCATATCATATGCAAAACGCAGGAAGTAAACTGATAGCCGATGCCGGATCCACGACAGTCGACTGGGCGTTGATACGTCCGGGCGATCCCTGTGTGATGCAGTTCAAGACGACAGGGCTTAACGCCCTGCAGGCAAGTCCGGAGGAGATCCGCGGGCTTTTTGCCACGGCGGCGCAGCAAATGCCAGGGGATGTAACTGTATCTGAGATATACTATTACGGTGCCGGATGTGCCACACCGGCAGTTTGCAGTAAGATCGAGACCGAGCTGCGGAGTGCATTCGGTGCGGATGCAGCCATGGTCACCACCGACCTGCTCGGTGCCTGCCGGGCGCTGCTTGGCGATTCACGCGGCATTGCATGCATATTGGGCACCGGCTCCAATTCCTGCCTGTACGACGGCATGGCGATTACGAGCAACATCCCGCCTCTGGGGTTCATACTCGGCGACGAGGGAAGCGGCGCGGCCCTGGGCAAACGCCTGATTTCCGACATGTTCAAGAAGGCTCTGCCCGAATCGCTGACACGCCGGCTTCAGGAAACTTCGGGCCTCGCGCTCGGAGATATACTCGACAGGGTGTATCGCCACCCGGCTCCGGGCCGATTCCTCGCCTCGCTGGTGCCGCTGATCGCCGACAATATCGCCGATCCCGACATCCACGCCCTGGTGCGTCAGGAATTCACCACGTTCCTGGAGCGCAATGTGATGCGTTATCCGGAGGCCAGCTCCCTACCCCTGAATTTCACAGGCTCGGTGGCATGGCATTTCCGCGACATCCTGACCGAAGCGGCCCGGGCCCTCGGTCTAAAAATAAGCAAAATCACCCCGAGCCCGATGCCCGGTCTAATTGAATACCACCGTTGACCATGAATGCCATTTACCGAACCCTCAGCGCGGCCGGGATGCTGTCGTTCCTGCTTTTCAGCCCCGTCGCCACAGCTCAAGCCGATGAATACTGGGATCAGCGCACTTCGCTGTTCGAGATCCTGCCGGTCAGCAAATCCGATATCGTGTTCCTCGGAAATTCCATAACCGACGGCGGAGAATTCGCCGAGCTGTTCGGAATGGACAACATCAGAAACCGCGGAATCAGGTCGGACGTCATAACCGGCGTCGAGAAACGCCTGACGCAAGTCACCATGGGCCACCCCGCCAAGATATTCCTGCTGATAGGCATCAATGACGTGTCGCATGGGCTTACGGCCGCCGAACTGGGGCGCCGATACGAACGGCTGGTGCGAAAAATCCGCGAGCAGTCTCCCGAAACCAAGCTGTATGTTCAGTCGGTGATGCCGATCAACAATGATTTCCGGCGTTACAGGAATCTGCGTGGCCGCGAACAGGTGATTGTGGATTTTAACAAAAAGATAAAGGCAACGGCCGCCGCACAAGGCGCCGAATATATCGACCTCTGGCCGGCACTGAGCGTGTCGGGAGGCAAACTGAACCCGGCTTACACCAACGACGGACTGCACCTGAACGGAGCAGGCTACCGCGCATGGGCCAAAGCCATCGAAAAGCAAGTAAAAGAATGAAACGGATACAAATAGCCGCTGTGGCGCTGCTGGCTCTGCTGACGCCGGCTTTCACCCTCACGTCGACAGCCCAGGACTCGTCGGAAGAAACGATTTTCATCGACCCCCTGTTCCAATACCCGCAGGCACCCGACTCCATGCGTTCGATCCATGAACGCTCCGACTTTCTGGTGCAGCATTTCTGGGAACCGATGGATTTCAAGTCGAAACAGCCCGTTGACCAGAACGCGCTCAACGACGCATTCCAGGTGTTCGTATCGCCGATGCGCTGGGCGCAGCCCGAAATCACCGACAAGGCCGTCAAGAACCTGCTGTCCAACCTGTCGAAGAATCCGCTGCTCTCGATCCAGTTCACACGCGCGGCCGAAGAGACACTGTACGGACCCAGGGCCATATACTGGCACGACCCGACATATCTGAAATTCGTCAACGGTCTGCTGTCGAACAAGAAGGTGCCCGCGGCGCGTAAGGAACGCTACAAGCATCATAAAACCGTGATCGAGAACACGCTGATCGGCCAGACTCCCGCCAAGTTCGAATACGAGACTCCCACGGGCAATCCGTCGACCTTCCATCCCGACGGCGTGCTCACCGTCATCGAATTCGGCGACCCCGGCTGCGATGACTGCCGCTTCGCCAAGCTGAAAATGGAGACTGACATCACCTTCTCCGATATGGTGGAGAAAGGCCAGATCAACGTAATGTTCATCATACCCGACCCCGACGAGGGCTGGCAGACCCAGGTGGCCGACTATTCGCCCAAATGGCATGTAGGCGCCTCCGATACCGTCAGCGATTTATATGACCTGCGCACGGTCCCGAGCTTCTATGTGGTGGGCCGCGACGGCAAGCTCCTGGCTAAAAACACCGATTACCGGCAGGCTATCGCAATCGCCGTCAACCAGGTGCAGGAGGCCGGACAAAACAATCCTCAGCCATGAACAATATCCTGAAAACCATATATATCCGCACCACGGGATATTCCTATACCAACATGGGGCGCATGTTCATACGCTTCTTTGTCGGTATAATGCTGATGCAATTCGGCATCCGGCAGTTTTACAATTTCCAGGACACCGTCCTGGACTTTCCATCGATTCTCGGCATGAGTCCGCAGGCGGGGCTGATCGTTCTGATCGTCATCGAACTGTTCTGTTCGTTGTGCATAATGATAGGATTCTGCACGCGCATCATGACCATCCCGCCGATGATTGCGATGCTCATCGCCGAATGGTATCTGCTGACCGATGTGGTGACGGTGCCTCCCTACGAGATCAACTGGGCCATGCCGGGATATGTACCCGTGATGTTCCTGGGCATCTATTTCTTCATCCTGCTGGTGGGGCCGGGAAAAATCAGCGTCGATTATTTCCTGTCGCTCTATCTGCTGCACAGCAATGACGAAAGCGAATCGGAACTTGAGGAAGTGTGATCAACCGGATTTGAAATGAAGATAGCGGTATTGGTATCGGGAGGCGTCGACAGCGCGGTGGTGACGGACCTGCTTTACAAGCAGGGACACGACCTGACGTTGTTCTATATCCGCATCGGCAACGACAATGGCGAGGGCGATTGTTCGGCCGACGAAGATATCGAGATGTGCACGCTGATAGCCCGGAAATACAATCTGCCTCTGCGTGTGGTTTCGCTTCATGAGGAATATTGGGACTCGGTGATGGCCTACACACTGCGTACCGTATCGGAAGGACGCACGCCGCATCCCGACATGATGTGCAACAAGCTGATAAAATTCGGATACTTCGAGCAGCGCTGGGGTCATGAGTTCGACAAGACTGCCACAGGCCACTATGCCGACATTATCGAAGAAGACGGGCGTTACTACCTGGCCACTGCGGCGGATCCGGTCAAGGATCAGACCGACTTCCTGGCACAGATAAGCTACGAGCAGCTGTCGCACCTGATGTTCCCGCTGGGCAAGCTGCCCAAGAGCGAGGTTCGCCGGCTGGCGGCGGAGGCCGCACTGCCGAACGCCTCGCGCAAGGACTCGCAGGGCATCTGCTTCCTGGGCAAGATAGACTACGCCGATTTTATCGAACGCCATCTGGGCACGCGCCCCGGTCCGGTGATCGAGATCGAAACGGGCCGCAAGATCGGCATGCACCGCGGTTTCTGGTTCTATACCATAGGCCAGCGCAAGGGACTCGGACTCAGCGGCGGTCCCTGGTTCGTAGTACGCAAGAACGTACGCGACAACGTGATATACGTTTCCAAAGGCTATGACACTCCCCGCCAGTACGGACGCCGCATCAATATCGACGAGATGCACTGGATCAGCGGAGACCCCGGCCTGACAGAGGTGGCTTTCAAAACCCGCCACACCCCGGAGTTCCATCACGGCTCGCTGACCCGAAAAGAGGACGGCTCGCTGCAGCTGTTGTCCGATTCCGACATCCAGGGCATAGCCCCGGGGCAGTTCGCCATCATTTATTCGCCCGACCACCGGATCTGTTACGGCTCGGGCATGATTGTCAAATAAAACATTCCAAGCGTATGTTACCTCCATACTACGGCAATGACCGCCAGCTGAAGCTGATCGGCATTACATATAACCAGATAGAATCGGGCGTATACGCCGTAATTCTACAGGAAGTGGACGGCGAGCGCCGGATACCGATCATTATCGGATTTCCGGAAGCCCAGGCCATAGAATGCAGGCTGCAGGAGATCGTTCCTCCGCGACCGCTGACACACGATCTGATGGCCGACATCATGGACCGGTTCGGCATCCGTCTGGAACTCGTGGAAATCTACAAGCTGCCCAACGGCGTGTTCGGCGCGCATCTGAACATGACCAACGGAGTGGAGAAGCATGTGGTCGACTCGCGCAGCAGTGACGCCATAGCCCTGGCCATCCGCGTGGGCGCGCCGATAGTCACTACCGAAGAGGTGCTGTCGGAAGTCGGTTTCGTACCCGACGCCAAACCCGCGGGACGATCGCGTGTCGCCGGCAAAGCCTCAAAGGGTGGACGCCCCAGCCGCCAGTCGGACTTCGACTCTCGGACCGACGACGAACTCGCCGCCGACATGCAGGCGGCGGCCGAGAACGAAAATTATGAACTCGCGGCCCGAATCAAGGCTGAACTGGATCGTCGGAAAAACATATCGGAATCCCCTGATTCAGAAAACCCATAACAACTCGATGCAATGAAAAACAGAAAACAGCGAATAGAGCTGATGGTGAAACTGATCCGCAGCAAGTGCATAGGCAGTCAGGACGAGCTGGCCGCCGAGCTGGCCCAACACGGCTACGAGGTGACGCAGGCCACGCTGTCGCGCGATCTGAAAATGCTCAAAACCACCAAGGTCCCGACCGACCGCGGAACGTATGTCTACACCCTGCCCGATTCCGACACACTGAAGGACAAGCTGCTGGCACGGGGACGCATCAAGGCCTCGCCGAATTTTCAGAGCGGGTTCCTGTCACTGACCTTTTCGGGCAACCTGGTTGTTATCAAAACGAGAAACGGCTATGCCTCGGGCATAGCCTACGACATCGACATGCACCGCTTTCCGGAGATTTTAGGGACAATCCCCGGTTCGGACACAATTTTTGCAGTGCTGGCCGAGGGCGTGACGCATGAACAGGCGGAGAAAGTTCTGGCCCAGGTATTGCCCCTGGAGATGGATTCCTGATTAGACAAGCAATAAATATGATACACACCGTGATATTAGGCGCGGAGACGCCTGACGCAGGGGAGCTGATCCGTATTCTGGCGATGCATCCGGAGATAGAGCTGGAATGCGCGCAGTCGGCTCAAACGGGACAGCGGGCGTTGACGGCGATCCACCATGGGTTGATCGGCGAGACGACGCTGAGCACATGCGTGCGCCCGGACTGCGAACGCTGCGACATGATATTTGACTTCAGCGAGAAGGGAGAGCCGGATCTGACGGGGGCGTTGGGCACGGCCTTTCCCGATGCCAAGGTGATCAGGATGCGACGCTGCCGCACGGCCGACAATTCCGACCTATGGATATATGCGCTTCCCGAGATCAACCGCAAGGCGCTGGTGCGCGGTGCCCGCTACGCCGACATGCCGTCGCCACTGGCATCCATGGCGCTCGTGGCCCTCTATCCTCTGGCCCTGCACATGCTGCTCAACGGCGACCTCCGGCTCAATTTCGAGGCTCCGCAGTCCATTATCGACAGCACGGATGTGCATGATGTGGAGCAGGAGATCAACGAGGTGCTGAGCCGGTCGCAGCTCAGTTTCAACGGTAGCGTATCGATCAGCCTGACACCCTCGGACACGCGCCGCAGCGCGGTAATGTCGGTCGATCTGCCATGCACTGTGGATCTGGACAATCTGAAGCAGCTCTACGACATCTACGACGACCATCACTTCGCTTTCGCCGTCCTGGGCACCACGGGACCATCGGAGGTGGCGGGGACGCAGAAATGTGTGGTGGCGCTCTCCAAGCCCGCACCCGACACAGTCCATGTGGAGTCGGTGGCCGACTGCCGCATGCGCGGCGGCGCGGGCGAGGCCGTCCATATCCTCAACCTGATGTGCGGGCTACACGAACGCACCGGCCTCGCGCTGAAGGCTATAGATTTCCACCCGATGTAATGCGATTATAATTGTAATTATAAACAATTCTCCTCAACGATGTCTGTCAATAAAGTAATACTGTTGGGATATGTGGGCCGCGACCCTGAAATCAGGTTTCCGCAGCCCGGATATGCCGTGGCCTTCTTCTCGCTGGCCACAAACGAGACCTACGGGAATCCACCCACTGAGGTGACGGAATGGCACAATATCGTCATGACCGGCGAAAAAGCCCAGATCGCCGAACGCTATATCCGCAAAGGGTCGCGCCTTTACATCGAAGGCCATCTCCGCACCCGTGAATACGAAGATAAACTGAAAATCAAACGACGCCGCACCGAGATTATGGTCGATTCGTTCGAAATGCTCGGCCGCAGCGACAAGACACAATAAAAAGATACAGATGAGAAAATGGCGCATTGAAGATTCAGCCGAACTGTATAACATTCCCGGCTGGGGACTGAAATATTTTTCAATCAACAACGAGGGACATGTGCAGGTCACGCCCAAGGAGGGAGGCCCGGCCATCGACCTGAAGGAGGTGATGGACACGCTGCAGCTGCGCGACATACAGGCTCCGCTGCTGCTGCGTTTCCCCGATATTCTTGACGACCGTATCAGCAAGATCTCCGACTGCTTCAGGCACGCGGCCGACGAATACGGATACCATGGCCAGAACTTCATTGTCTACCCCATCAAGGTAAACCAGATGCAGCCCGTGGTTTCCGAAATCGTGAGTCACGGCAACAAATACAACATCGGGCTGGAGGCCGGCTCCAAGCCTGAGCTGCATGCCGTACTGGCCGTCAACAATCAGGAGAAATCGATCATCGTCTGCAACGGTTACAAGGACGAGGACTACATCGAGCTCGCTCTGTTGGCCCAGAAAATGGGACGGCGCATTTTCCTGGTGGTCGAG
The DNA here is from genome assembly GCA_029007645.1 of Bacteroidales bacterium. GTDB lineage: Bacteria > Bacteroidota > Bacteroidia > Bacteroidales > Muribaculaceae > Lepagella. Next base: position 2,517 of record JAQXIE010000012.1, on the reverse strand, counting down.
AAGATCAACGAGCTGAAACTCATAGCCAGTGTGGCCAAACGTCTTAATGTACAGCCGTCTATAGGCATCCGCATCAAGCTCTCGTCGTCGGGTTCCGGCAAATGGGAAGAGTCGGGCGGCGATGTCAGCAAATTCGGTCTGAACTCCTCGGAGCTGCTCGAGGCCCTGGAATTCCTGGAGCGCAACAAGATGACGGACTGTCTGAAGCTAATCCATTTCCACATCGGCAGCCAGATCACCAAGATACGCCGCATCAAGAACGCTCTGCGCGAGGCCATGCAGTTCTATGTGCAGCTTCAGAAGATGGGCTTCTCGGTGGAGTTTGTCGACATCGGCGGCGGACTGGGCGTAGACTATGACGGCACCCGCAGTTCCAGTGGCGAGAATTCCATGAACTATTCCATTCAGGAATATGTCAACGACTCGGTGTCGGCTCTGGTTGACGTGTGCGTCAAGAACGGTATAAACCATCCCAACATCATCACCGAGAGCGGCCGGTCGCTGACTGCCCACCACTCGGTGCTGATAATTCAGGCTCTGGAGACCACTCACCTGCCCATCTGGAGAGATGACGAGACTTTGCCCGAGGACGCGCACGAGCTGGCGCACGAGCTATACAATATATGGGACAAGATAGATCCGGCGCGGATGTTCGAGGACTGGCACGACGCCCTGCAGATCCGCGAGGAAGCGCTGGAGCTCTTCAGCCTGGGCCTGCTGTCGCTGCGCGACCGCGCCAGCATCGAGAAACTCTTCTGGAGCGTGGCCCGCGACGTGCGCGACATGACCCGCAGCATGAAGCACCCGCCCGAAGAATTGCGCAAGGTGGCCCGCATGCTGCCCGAGAAATATTTCTGTAATTTCTCGCTCTTCCAATCGCTCCCCGACTCGTGGGCCATCGACCAGATGTTCCCCATAATGCCCATCAGCCGTCTTGACGAAAAGCCGGTTCATGAATGCACCATCCAGGACATCACATGTGATTCCGACGGCAAGATAGCGCATTTCGTGGCTCCGCAGGGAAGCTCGCATTCCCTCAACGTGCATGCGCTGCGTCCGAACGAACCCTATTATCTCGGGGTCTTCCTGGTCGGCGCTTATCAGGAGATCCTGGGCGACCTGCACAACCTGTTCGGCGACACCAATGCCGTGCATATTTCGCTGACCAAGGACGGATATGAGATTGCTCAGGTCATCGACGGCGAGTCGGTGGCCGATGTGCTCGACTACGTGGAGTACAATCCGAAGAAGCTGGTGCGCAATCTGGAGACCTGGGTCACCGCGTCGATGAAGCGCGGGGCCATCACCCCCGAGGAGGGCCGGCAGTTCCTGAACAATTACCGGGCCGGTCTCTACGGCAGCACATATCTGGAGCGCGACTGATGCGGTATTTTCTGAAACTGGCCTACAACGGGGCTCCGTTCCATGGCTGGCAGTCGCAGCCGAATGCGGTAAGCGTACAGCAGACGCTGGAGGAGGCGCTGGCGACAATCCTGCGCCGCCCTACTCCCGTCACCGGCGCCGGCCGCACCGATACCGGTGTCCACGCACGGGTTATGTACGCGCATTTCGACACAGTGGAACCTATTGCCGATTCAGCCCGGCTGATCAACGGGCTGAACCGTCTGTGCGGTCCCGCCATAGCCGTGTACGACGTGATTCCCGTGCACGATGACGCCCACGCCCGGTTCGATGCCACCCGACGCACCTACAAGTATTTCGTGTCGCTTGTCAAGTCGCCCTTTCTCGCTCCGCTGTCATGGCACTCGCCGTCGCCACTCGATGTCGAGGCGATGAATGCCGGAGCGGCGATCCTGATGGAATACGATGATTTTACGTCGTTTGCCAAGTTGCATTCCGATGCCAGGACCAATATCTGCCGGCTGACGGAGGCCCGTTGGAACGAATGGACAAACGATTTCGGCACTCCCGGGCTGGTGTTCACCATCTCGGCCGACCGTTTCCTGCGCAACATGGTCCGGGCCGTGGTCGGGACTCTCGTAGAGATGGGTCGCGGCAAACTTACTCCCGAAGGCCTGCGCCGCATCGTCGACACCAAGGACCGCTGCTCGGCCGGCACCTCAATGCCCCCGCAGGCACTGTTCCTCTGGGACATACACTACCCCTATATCGATTAGAAACCGCCGTTGTCACGCAAAAGGCATCGGACGGCGTACAACATAAAAACAGCATCGGCTACAACTTCTGACGGTTGTAGCCGATGGCATTATAGGTTACACCAGCAAGAGGTGTATTCGGTTATTGCTTACGGATTACTCGGCGGACTCGGTGTTCTGAGTCTTCTTCTTCAGCTTGTTTTTCAGAGACTGCTTGGCGGCTTCAGCACCCTCCTCGGCTACTTTGCCGGATTTCTCCTTAGCGGTCTTGATGGCGTTCTGAGCAGCCTCAACGGTTGCCTGGTCAGCGCCGGGGACCTTGACCTCTTTCTTTACTTCTTTCTTGCCTTCCTTCTTAGGGGCCTTCTTAGCCGGAGTCGTGGCTACTTCTTCCTCAACG
>JAQXIE010000011.1 GCA_029007645.1 Bacteroidales bacterium | reverse complement strand
ATCGAAATCCGGCCTTCGACTGTGATCAAGAAGGACGACACGCCCATAGGCCGCATCGCCAAGGTAAAGGTTGTCAAGAACAAGGTAGCGCCGCCGTTCATGAAGGCTGAGTTCGAGCTGATGTTCGGCGAGGGTATCTCGCGCAGCGGCGAGATTATCGACATGGGCGTCGACCTGGGCATCATCAAGAAATCGGGGGCCTGGTTCTCCTACAACGGCGCCAAACTCGGCCAGGGCCGCGATGCCGTTAAGGTGGTGATCAGCGAGAATCCCGAGTTGGCCGACGAGTTGGCCGAGAAGATTGTCGAGAAGCTTGACGAGGCGCGCAACGCGCGCAAAAAGCCGGGCAATCCCTTCCTGCCGAGCGAGGACGCCAAGCGCGTCAGTGCGGACGAGCGTGCCGAGGACGACGATTCCTTCCGCGACGACGACTCTACCCCTAATGAGGACCTCTTCGGCGACGATTTCGACATCGACATCGACGAAAAGTAACCTCATTTTTTCAGACAGGAGAACAGGAGTAAACAGGAGAGTCTACACGACTTTTACGGTCGCAAGGCTCCCTTGTTTTTCGACAGGAGAACAGGAGAAACAGGAGCAAGCCTGATTCAACATTCAAAATTCAACATTCAAAATTCAACGGTAGATCTGGGCGAAGAAGGGGTTGTGGCGGGCCACGTCTTCGAGCCGGCGGGTGTCGCGGTCGATGCCGAGGCATTCGCGGCACCAGTGACCGCCGAGAAGCACCAGACGCGGCGAAGCCTTGAAGCGATGGCCGTCATGACACTGCCACTCCAGCTGGGTGTCGAGGTCGCCGGGAGTCATCCGGTCGCTCAGACAACGACCTCCGCGGAACTTGGCCGCCTTGCGGCACTGTTCCAGATCAATCTGTTCCTCGGAAATGGATTCGTCATAGCCATGGTCCAGACGTACCGGTGTATCGTCGGGATGCGACACATCCATATCCTTCCAGTCGGGAATGGCGCGCCATCCGGATATGCCGCCGAAATAAGCCAGCAGACGCTCGCCGTCACGGTTGCGTACCCACGACAGGGTGCCGAGCGGAGCCTTGCGCGCCAGCCGTCCCATCACAGCCTTTATCATGAAGGCCGGAGCCAGCGGAGCCAGCTTGAAATACCAGGGAAGCTGCCGGAGATATTCCTTGAAAAAAGCGTCGGCATCGGGATAGCTGCGGAAATGCAGCAAATCCTCGAGCACATCGGAATCCTCGTACCAGCAGCCATGGAAATTACGGGTCGCGAACCAGTTGGTATTGAACGACTTTTCGGGCGCGGGACATCCCATAGCCTTCATTATCCGGCACTCGAACTCGTAGTTTGAGAGCCGGAAACCTGCGCCCCCGCCGATGTTGTAGAAATGTTTCCAGAAAGACTCGGGCAGGTCGGCCAGTACCAGATTGCACATCAGCCTGCCGGAATCGCGGGCCGTGACCCACTCCAGCACGCCTCGCAGAGGCACATGGAACGTGATCGGATCCGAAGCCTTGGCCACAATATCGGGAGCGAGGATACCGGTCTGGCGTAAAGAAACCCAACAGGGCAGCCCGCTGTCGGCTATAACCCTCTCGGCATCGATCTTGCTCTGTCCGTAGCTGTCAAACCGCGAGCACCACACCGGGTCGCCCGAACGGGCCCAGTGCATGGGCTGGTCACGGTGGCCCAACTGAGCGACCGAACCGATGTAGACCACCTTGCAGCCGCGGCCGCCATCAGGACGTGCCAGAACGGCACGCGCTATATTCTCGGCGCCGCCGACATTCACGGCGTGTGTAAGTTCGGGATAATGGTCGGCATTGGGCGACACCATGCCACCGACATGCAACACGTAATCGGCGTCGGCCACTCCGCGAGCAACATCTTCATAATTGCGCAGATCGCCCCATATCACCGTCACCAGCTTTTGGTCGACAAGCGTGTCGAGCTTGGCATGGTTACGCTTGCTGTCGCGGGCTAAAAGTACAATTTCAATCTCTTCGGGATGCTCAAGCAGTTGCCTGAGCGTCTCGCTGCCCATCGTGCCTGTGGCACCAGTCAGAAATACCTTCCTCATTATCCGAAAAATATTGCCTCCTTGAGATACCGGGCCATAAGCACATTGGCATTCCAATCATCGCACGGCTTGACGGGCACACCTAACGCCTCCTTGAGAATATAGTCGGTAATAGGCGCACCGGCGTAGATGGAGCATATCACGCCCCCGCCCAGACGGGGATTTACCTGCATGACCACATACCTGTCGGTCTTGGGATTGTAGAGATACTGTATGGTGACGGGGCCGACCAGCTTGAATTTGTCGATCACCTCGCGGCTCATCTCGATAATTTCGGGGATGTTGCGGGTAACGGTGCGTGTGGACTCCCCGCCCATCACCTCCAGACGCTCGCGGGGGACGGTGACAAGAATCTCGCCTTTCATGCTCACATAGCAGTCCACGGTGTATTCGCGGGCGTTCTCGATGTATTCCTGCAGAATATAGGAATTGAGGTTAGGCAGGCTCATCAGCTCGGAAATGTCATGAAAAACGCGCACACCGCGCGACGAGCCGCCCTTGCGGGGCTTGGCGATGACAGGCATCTCGTTGTCGATCACCGAATAAGTCTTGGGAATTGGCAGACCGGCCTTCTCGAACTCGGCGGCCGCCTCGATCTTGTCGAACAGCTTGGAGGTCATCCTGAAGCGCGACACCGGTATGAATACGTTGGGAAGCCGCTTGCGCAGCAGCGATGCCACCTCCATGGCACCGTTCACTATCGGCAGAATGATATTGACATCGTAATCGCGCACCACGCTCTCGATATCATCCACCACACGGGGATCATCGAATTTAAGGCCTTTTATCACCTTTCCTACCAACGCGATCGGCACCTCGGTGTCAAGTTCATAAGCCAGGAATCTCACCTCGCAACCTATGCGTTCGCCGCTGCGTTTGAACAGTTCGGCAAGCGACACGCGGCGGGAACCGCCAAGCATTAAAATCGTTATCACCGTAGAATCAATTAGTTGGTTTTTCTTATTTTTTTTCCGTAAGGTGAATTTTCCAGATCGAACGATTCGAAATGTCGTTTCTTCTTTTCTTCGTATATTTCCGGTATATGCAGCAAAATTCCCGTCTCTTCGACATCGCCGAACTCGCGGTTGATGGCCGTGCCGAAAACCCTCATTGAGGGCGACAGCGCCATATAAGCGTTGACCAGCGGCGGAACCTTACGGTCCAGTTGCCGCAACTGCTGATTCAGGAGCAGCATATCCTCGCGCAGATCGCCGCTGAACATCGACTGGAATTCCGGAGTGTCAGCATCCGAATCCAGCGCGTCGATAGGCCATACCAGCCGTTCGGGATCGGGAAAATGACGGTGCATGTAGGCCAGGATCATATCACGCCCCTTCACGCCAAATTTAGGATACATCGTAACCTTGCCGAACAGGTATTCGATCTGCGGATAGAGCATGGTGACGGCCGACAGGCCGTCCCACAGATTGTCGAGGACATATATGGACTTGGGACGCATCTTGGCGGTGTTCTGATAATCGAGCACCACAAACGAGCGGCCCAGCTCGATGGTCCGCGGCAGGTAATAGTCCATGAACTCGGGACTGAAATTGAACATATGCGCGCAGGCTATGTTCGGCCGTCCGTCAATTATCCTGATGTCCTCGCCAAGAATGAAACGGTAACCTCCAAGAATTTCCTGAGTTTCTGGATTCCATACTATGAGCTGGCGGCAAGGGCTCTCCATCGTATCGAATTCGTCGATATCGCAATCCAGACCCGTTCCGCCGCCGGCGGCGCGGAAAGCGAGCTCACGCAGACGTCCGATTTCCCGCATCGTATTGGGCGAATCGAAGGCATCCACTATATAGATTTCATTGCCTCCTTTGTTGGTAGGCCGAAGCAGTTTGTCGGAAGTAAGTTCTTCCAACAGCAGCTTGCGGTCTATTTTGTCAATAACAGGCTTCATTTACTCATACATTGAAGCGGAAATGCATTATATCGCCGTCGCACACCACATATTCCTTGCCTTCGACACCGAGTTTGCCGGCATCGCGGACAGCGCTTTCGGAGCCGAGCGTCACAAAATCGTCGTATTTGATCACTTCGGCGCGGATGAAACCATTTTCGAAATCGGTATGAATGATACCTGCAGCCTTAGGAGCTTTTGTGCCGCGGACAAAAGTCCATGCGCGGCATTCGTCGGGACCGGCGGTGAAATAAGTCTGAAGGTCGAGCAGGTTGTAAGCGGCGCGGATCAGACGGTCGGCGCCCGATTCAGTCAGGCCCATCTCGGAGAGAAATTCGGCGCGTTCCTCGGCGGTGTCGAGTTCGGCGATTTCGCTTTCGGTACGAGCCGAAACAATCATTACGCCTGCATTCTCGGCCTTGGCGGCCTCCTTGACCTGATCGACATATTTATTGCCGCTCACGGCCGAGGCGTCATCCACATTGCATACGTACAGCACGGGCTTGTCGGTAAGCAGGAACAGATCGTGGAGGAATTTGCGCTCCTCGACGCCTTCAATTTCAACGCTGCGCGCGGGGCGTCCCTGTTCCAGGGCCTCCTTGAGCACGTTGAGCACACCGAGCTGCATTTTGGCCGTTTTGTCGGCGCCGGCCTTGGCGGCCTTCTCGGTTTTTGCCAGTCGAGAATCGATGGTCTCGAGATCCTTGGCCATCAACTCGTAATTGATAACCTCCATGTCGCGCACCGGATCGACCGACCCGTCGACATGAGTCACATTCTCGTCGTCAAAACAACGCAGCACATGCAGAATGGCGTCCGTCTCGCGGATATTGGCAAGAAATTTATTGCCGAGACCCTCGCCGCGCGAAGCTCCCTTGACCAATCCGGCAATATCCACAATCTCCACCGTGGCCGGCACGACCGACTTCGGATTACACATTTCCACAAGCTTGTTCAGCCTCGGATCAGGCACCGAAATCATGCCAACATTCGGCTCGATGGTACAGAAAGGAAAATTGGCCGACTGAGCCTTCGAACTGCTCAGGCAATTGAATAAAGTGGACTTACCTACATTAGGCAATCCTACTATTCCGCATTTTAACGACATCTGAAATCAATTCTTGCTTTTATTACGAGTACAAAATTACGAAATTTTGTCATAAGACGCAAAAACAGAGCCCATATTGACGTCGTCCTTACCACGGAGCGTTGTTGATACGGTCGTAGACATAGGTCTGCACGCGGCCGTTCTGTGTCTGCCACTGCATCCACAGCGTGTTGTTGCCGTGCGTGAACCAATAGCTCGTGGTCAGCGGGCTGGAATACTGATAGCGTATGTTGATCTGGTAATTCGAAGCGCCACTCACCGAGTTCTGGCAATTGTAACGCAATTGCTCGGTCTCGCGGTAACCGTCCTGCAGATAGAAATAGTATCCGCCGCCACGTCCGTTGAAATACATGTAATTGGCCTCCGACAACGGCACAGGATCGGAATTGTACTGAACCAGCTGCCAATAACCCTGCAGTCTCGAGTCCTGGAAATTCCATCCGTAAGGATCACTGCCCCAATAATACGGATCGTCGTCGCACGACGTAAGACCAACAGTCAACACCATCGCCAGGCCAAGAAGCCAAAGCGCTCTTCCGTATATTCTTTTCATAACCTTCCTTTTTTAAATAATTATCTTATTTAAAAAACTTTTAATCTAAAAAAAAGGTTCAAAATTCGGTGAAACTGAAGGGAAGAAGATCACGAACCGAAGATATTCTATAGACGCAGTCGAGGCCGTAAAGCAGCACTTCCATAGGTCCGTACAGGTTTTCATATTCCAGCAGGGCCTGACGGCACACTCCGCAGGGACTGATGGGCTTGTGCTGGAAGCATAGCCAGTCGGGCGTCTCGTCGCTCTTGTGCAGGCGTGTCCAGGCGGCAATCGCTATCTTGCGCATCCTGACGCCGGGATAGAGTGCCGAGGCCTGAAAACAGGCGTTCCGCTCGGCGCATATCGTAACCGGAAACGCCGCGTTCTCCTGATTCGACCCGCCTACGACCTCGCCGTTATCCATCAATATGGCTGCCCCGACATGAAAATGCGAATATGGCACATACGAGGTGGCGGTCATCTCCTTGGCGCGATCCACCAATCTTTTATCCTCTTCGCTCAGTTCGTCGTACTGCAATTCCTCGAACCGGTATGTAATCTCTCTGTTCTTCATGGCTTCTGTTTTAAAGTATAACGCAAGCTTGGGCGTTTATGTTACCCGCCATTCATACTTGCGGGTCGTTTGTTTCGTTTTTTAATTGAACTAAGGATATATCAATGGAGGTTTCTATAAGGAAAAAAATATTGTTTTCGGCAATCGTGCTGCTTGCGTCGGGTACGCCGCTACTGGCCGACGTATATACCGACTATGTGGAACAATACAGCGTAATGGCGGTTGAGCAACAGGAGAAGCACGGCATACCGGCGTCGATCACATTGGCTCAGGGATTGCTGGAAAGCGCGGCGGGCCGGAGCACACTGGCCACGCGCGGCAACAATCATTTCGGCATCAAGTGCCACAACACCTGGCGGGGCGACACGATGATCCGCAGCGACGACCGTCCCGACGACTGCTTCCGCGTCTATAGCAATGCCCGCGAAAGTTACGAAGACCATTCAAAATTTCTTCTCAAACCCCGTTATTCCGTCCTATTCCAGCTTGATCCGGCCGACTACAGCGGCTGGGCAACCGGCCTGCGCAAATGCGGCTATGCAACCGACCCCAACTATGCGTCGCGCCTGGTGTCGATCATCGAACGCTACGCCCTCTATCTCTACGACACTCCGGGGGGACGCGACACGGAGGAAAACAGTGCCTACATACAGTCTATGCTCGCCTCTTCGCATCCCGTGCGCCGTTCTCGGGGTCTGCATTATGTCATTGCCGCGCCGGGCGACACATACGCCAAACTGGCCCGCGAATTCAAGATCGACAAGAAAAAACTGTTGGAATACAACGACATGAAGCGGGATACCCATATCAAGGACTGGGAGGAAGTCTATCTCGAGCCCAAACTCTCCGAAGCCCCGGCCGGATTGACCACGGCTGTAATCGGCGAAGGAGAATCCATGCACTCACTGTCGCAGCGTTACGGCATGCGCCTCGACGTGATACGGCGTCTCAATCCCGATGTGCGCGACCGCGCAGGCGCTAAAATTCGTCTCAGATAAATCTCAATTTCATGAAAATCTGCGCCGCGGTAATTGTTTACTATCCCGATCCCGAGCAGCTCCGCCAAAACCTGCGGAGCTTCATCGGCAATGTCGAACATGTGATAGTATGGGACAATACTCCCGCAGGCGAAGCTGACAATATCGATCTGTCGGAATTTTCAAATATAACAATGCTCGGTCGGGGACGCAACATGGGCATCTCATATGCCCTGAACCGTGCCGTCCGATATTGCCGCGACCATGGCTTTACCCATCTCCTCACCATGGACCAGGACTCGGTATGGCATGATTTCGACGCATACCGACGGTTTGCCGACAGTCATGGCACAAATTATATATACACACCGCGCACCAACGGCAACAACCGCACGGAGGATTCATGGGAAACGGCCGACTACTACTACACCTCGGGCGCCCTCTATCCCATGGAGGTGATCGATAAGACAGGTCCCTTTAACGAGGATTACTTCATCGACCAGATCGATACGGAATATGGTTTCCGTGCCGCCATGAAGGGTATAAGGATTGTGCGGTGCAACCTTTGCGAGCTGACCCACCAGTTGGGCTACAGCAAGACAGCAGGCGGCAAAAAGTTCAATACCTATTCGCCGGCACGGCTGTACGACATCAACCGCAACTGCATCAAGGTGGCACGTGACCTGCGTACGCGCGAGTCACTGCACAACTGCTATAATTGCCTGGTGATCTACGGTCTGAAAATGGGATGGAACATCCTGCGCTACGACGATGACAAGCCCGCGAAGCTACGGGCTATAATCAGAGGAATATGGTCGGGGCTTTTCTCACGCATTCCCCGGCGTCACTGAAAAGCGCAAACTATTAGAATTATAAAGATATCAAGGCACGGAACTCAACGGCAAAAGCCGAGCTTTTTGCCACACTGAACTTACAGAAGCTCACAGAATTAACTATTAGAAAAGCTTTTGTCTTTTGCCGTTGCCACAGACCTGCTGACGCAGGTGAGAGGGAACTTGCTCAGAATACAGTTCCGTACCTTGTCATCTTTATATCTCCGCTTCCATAGGTTGACGACGTGGACGTCGTCATTCCAGTCAGCTACTGGAACGGCGACGTCCACGTCGCCTGAGCTCGGATCTTTCTGAGTCTATTCCGTTACCTGCGTCAGCAGGATCTGTGGCAACGGCAAAATTATTGCAGACTGCTGTCATAGTTAATTCTGTGTAAATCTGTAAGTTCAGTGTCGGCCAAAAGCTCCGCTTTTGCCGTTTAATTCCGTGCCTTGATATCTTTATATTTCCAATATGCTATAGTTGCCTTTATAGCCCGATATAGACGACGTTCACGTCTTCAATAGGATTTGTGTTCAAAACCTGTTCATAACTTGTGTAAAAGTCTCGGTTTTGCTGTGTATAACCTGTTTGAAAGTAATTCAAAACTTGTAAAGCTATAAATTTGATTTCCCGCCGATTTGCTTACGGCAAACGTAGGCCTATTTTCCAAATTTTTCCTCCAAAAGTTAATGAAAGTTTTTTACACCCTTTTTCAACACTTTTATACACCCTTTTGCACACCCAGAGGACTACTTTTCAAAAGAAATTTATTAACTTTGCAGTTGTAGACAAGATGTCAATAAAACCTACATCATATTGAAATTCAAACAATATTGATTTTACAACATGTTCATAACTGCCGATAAACAAGGGATAAGTCACATTTTCAAATTTCAAGGCAAAAAGTTATTGACGGTTATGCACATGCTTTATTATTGTTGTTGATTTTTTTAAATATTATTTTTTTAAATCTCAGAATAAAGAAAATGAAAAACGAGCCTACATGCAGCCAAGCGGAACTGAAAGCGGAGATAGAGAAGCTGAGGAAGGAGAAGAATGCGGTGATAATGGCGCATTATTATACGCGTCCGGAGGTCCAGGAGATAGCGGACTTCATCGGCGACTCGCTGGCGTTGGCTCGCAAGGCGGCGGAAACGGACGCCCGCATCATCGTGATGTGCGGTGTGCATTTCATGGGCGAAACCGCCAAGATATTGTGTCCCGACAGGGTGGTGCTGGTGCCCGACATGTCGGCGGGATGTTCGCTGGCCGACAGCTGCGATGCGCGTGATTTCGCCGAATTCATCGCCGCTCATCCCGGCCACACCGTGATATCGTATGTCAACACCACGGCTGCCGTCAAAGCCCTGACCGATATTGTGGTCACATCGGGCAATGCCCGCAAGATTGTGGAGGCGCTTCCGACCGACGAAAAAATAATCTTCGGTCCCGACCGCAACTTAGGTGAATATATAAATTCGGTGACAGGCCGACAGATGCTGCTCTGGAACGGTGCATGCCATGTGCACGACCGTTTCTCTATGCAGGGAATACTGGAGCTGAAGAAGGAGCATCCCGATGCCAGGATCCTGGTGCATCCCGAATGTCGCCGTCCTTTGCAGCTTATCGCCGACAAGGTGGGCTCGACGGCCGCGCTGCTCGAATTTGCCCGCACCGACTCTGCCAAGGAATATATAGTGGTGACCGAAAGCGGCATCCTCTTCGAACTGCAGCGCAAGTGCCCCGGCAAGACATTTATTCCGGCTCCTGCCGACGAACCGGGTTGCCAGTGCAACAACTGCGACTACATGAAGCTGAACACGCTCGAAAAGATTGCCCGCTGTCTGCGCGACGAGGCTCCCGCCATAGAGGTAGATCCCGAAGTGGCCGCCCGGGCCATCAAACCGATTGAACGCATGCTGTCCCTGAGCTGATGAGCGACCGTAAAAAGAAGAATATTGTAGAGCTTACGCGCATCAGTGCCGAAGAATACCGCCGCATGGACAAGGTGCCGTTAGCGGTGCTGACCGACAATGTGCGTTCCATGTACAATATAGGCTCGCTGTTCCGCGTAGCCGACGCTTTCCGTATAGACTCGATGATACTGGCCGGCATCAGCGGCCGTCCTCCGCATCCTGAAATAAGCAAAACGGCCTTAGGGGCCGAGAATACCGTAAAGTGGCATGGAGTGGACAATGCCGTAGACACTGCGGAGGAAATGAAGGCCGCGGGATGGAAGATATGCGTGCTGGAACAGACCCACGGCAGCATAGACCTCGCTGATTTCCGGGCCACTCCGGGCGACAGCTATCTGCTTGTGGCGGGCAATGAGGTGAACGGAGTGGATCAGCGTATAGTGGATATGGCCGACGTTGTGGTCGAGATTCCTCAGTACGGCACAAAGCATTCCCTGAACGTGGCCAGTTCGGCGTCGATAGCCCTCTATGTGATGAGCCGCGAGATTGAAAAGGCCAATAAGTGATAAGTAATTAAACTCTCGCTTGGTTACGCCATAGATACTTGAAAAAATAGGAAAAAAAAAGTAATTTTGCAGAAAATTAAAGCAACTTACAACAATGGCAACAGCATTGGTCAAGACCGACTTCACATTTCCCGGTCAGACAGCCGTATATCACGGCAAGGTAAGAGACGTATATACCATCAACGACGACATGATGGTGATGGTGGCAACCGACCGTATTTCGGCGTTCGATGTGATCCTGCCGGAGGGTATTCCCTACAAGGGACAGGTACTGAACCAGATTGCGGCATACTTTCTTGATGCCTCGTCGGAGATTGTTCCGAACTGGAAGCGTGGAGTTCCCGATCCGATGGTAACCGTCGGCGTAAAGGCCGAGGGCGCGCCCGTGGAGATGATTATCCGCGGTTATCTGACGGGATCTGCATGGCGCGAGTAT
>JAQXIE010000010.1 GCA_029007645.1 Bacteroidales bacterium | reverse complement strand
GATGCTTCCCTCCGGAGATGCGGAAGACGTTACCGAAAGTGCGAATGGCTTGAAGGAAGGCAACCTGCACAGGGAGTCGAGGTCATGTATGAAACGCTCCAGACACGGCGCATTGGCTGGAATCCTGGACACGTCGCCGCTGCCACAAGGATAGTACACCTTGACGGCAAGGGTGTCGCCCGGCATACGTGCCAAGGCTACATTCCCACCAATTCCCAGCACCAAGAAGACACAAGTCAGTACCGTGTAAGGAATTTTCCAATATCTGTTTATCAACCGTTTCACGGCACAAAAATACAATAATCAGTCGATATATAATGTTACGTCGCTCCACAGCCTTATATTTTTTAACAAAATTTAATCATTGCTATCCGCTAAACATTCCACATTGAGATTAAATTAGGAATATACAGTTAAGTCCCTGTAACGAGGGGCGGATTATGGAATGAGGATGTGATGAACGGGTCTGAAAGATGGTCAGGATGCAAATTTTCGATTTTCAGGATGTCAGGAAAGGTAAAAATGAATGAAACGGACATGATGGTCCGGCCATGATGCAAGTCATGGTTAAAAAATTTTATGAGTATCGGTCAGGCCCGCTTCTTTTCTTTAGATTTGAGTTCGGAGGCGAGCTGCCTGGCGACAAGTGTCGCGGCGTTGGCCATGTGGATGCCGAAGAACAGGAGCAGTGTCTCGCTGTGGCGGTTGCGGGCCGCTATCCTGCCGACCACGAAGTGTTGCTTCTGGTTGCCGAAGCTGCCTTCCATGACAGTGGCGCGCAGGTTGCCGATGATTCGGCGGGCGGTTGAGACATCTGAAGGTTCGTCCTTGGGTTTAGGCCCTTTGCGGACGAAGTTGGTCGTAATGCACTGTTCGGTGCAATACTTCCGGTTTTCATTGCTGGTATAGATCGTGTCCATGCCGATGCGGGTGACCTTGACGCCTGTCAGTGACTCCTGATACTCTATGCATTGCTTGAGGCGCGTGCCTTCATTGAAGGCTTCAAAGGAATGATGTTCTATGAACGAGATACCGTCAATCTGGATGTTGTTGACTTTGGCTCCGAACTCGACGCGCTTGTTCTCCTTGCCGCGCACTATCGGACGGATATAGGGGCGGTCGATGCTTACGATGCGGTGCTTCACCTCCTTCCGGTTGAAGTGATCTCTCTGCTGACGGAGTACCTCTCTGATTGCCAGGATGCGTTTATGCTGTTCTGCGTTCAGGGAAATCAAAGGTGCATACTGACGGCAAATGCTATTCCATTGTCCGATGAGCTTGCCCAGCAGGTTCAGCAGACGACGCTGTATTTTGCGCGTCGCCGACTTCTTCGGCTTGCGCTGTTTGGCGTATGCGAGCCGAGCCTTGTCCACGTCGTTGTATTTGCTGCGGGGAAGTCGTTCGCCTTGCTCGCGACAAGTCTTGTGCAACAAAGCATACAGCCACTCACAGCACTCCCACATCAGCTTGATGTCGGTGGGATATCGCAGATGGCTCTCGTAACAGGTGGCGTCGCTCATGCACAAATCCTTGTTTTTCAGCAACGAGTCCCATTGCTTGTAGAGCACGCTCTGCTGTTTGACGATGTCGAGTCTGAGGGCCAGCCGGTTGCGTATGGCACTCACGATCTTTCCGTCTTTGATCGGTTGCGAGGGGTCTATCAGCACTCCACAGAACATCTGCATGTGGATGCTGCCGTTGAGCATTTCTATCAGTCCGTCATCCGACAGCCCTGTGTACGGCTTGAGGAACATCAGCGCCACCTCACCCTCGAGCGGAAAGCTGGGTTTGTTACCCTGTGGATGTTTCTTCGGAAAATGCGAGGCAAGTTCCTTTGCCATCTCTTTCAGCGGCAACATGGCATGGATGCGCCCGAGCTCGCTGACGGCGAAGCTCTCACGATATTTTTTCAGAAAATCGTATTCTGTAAACGGTAATGTTGGCTGAATGTCGCCGATTTTTTGTAACTTCACGGTGTATAAATAAGATAAATACCCCCCGAATAAGCCCGTGATGGGTCCATCGGGGGTTCTTTGTAAAGTTACAAAACATCTATGACATTGCCAAACAATTAGTTATATATTTTATGAGTATCCCTAAATAAATTCCTATGAGAAAAATCAAGACATTGGCAATTGCCTTGGCAGCTGTCGTGGTATGTACGGCTCCCGCCGACGCCCAATTCCTCAAAAAGCTGGGGAACGCCCTAAACAAGGGTAAAAACGCTTTGGAAAAAGTGGCTAACTCCACATCATCGACCCAATCTTCCTATGGGAAGCAACTTGGAAAGAGCATAAAACTCGGTGACATGACCATGACGGCATATGGAGACAATCCGGGAGTGGGGTTCAATTTTGACACCTGCCTCCGCGATGGCAATAATGTCATTTTGTATTTCCAGCTTCCCAATCAGTGCGGCCGCGACATAGAGAATGTATGGATTCGCAACTATGAGCCAAACGAAACCGAAGCTTTTAACGCCAACGGAAGCAAATATACTGTCGCAAGAATTGCGTTCGGAGACCGGGGAAGCAACGAAGGTCTGACAGTCAACATTCCGGCCAATGGATATGTGAATGGCGCCATTGTCATTACAGGCGTACCGGCCGACGTAAAGGAATTGCACAAGGTAGTTTTCCGTCTGTCGGGACAATACGTAATGGACGCCGTAACCCATTCTTATACATTTGTCCTCGACAATGTTGCAATCAAGGATAAAGAGGCAGATTCCACTCAATCCGTTTCGTACACCAAACCGGCCGAGGGGTGGATGATGACATCCGAGGGTGTTGGTCCGGTAAAACTCGGGGCTTCGGTAAAATCGCTTCCGGCAAAAGTAGATGGTCTTTACACCAAAATGGAAGATGGCTGCTACTTCTACAATGGTGACGAACAGGTGATGTATGTCGAACTCAATGGCGATAAGATCCGGGGCATTAGCGTCTGCGGCAAGAATGTCGGTATAAAAATCGGAGGAAAGATCTTCAGGGTTGGAGGCGATTCCGATGTTCTGAAAACTCAGCCGGGAGTGAAAGGAGTGTCATATAACGATGACGCCGATTACAATGGGATCCACTTCATAGGTCACGATTCCGAAATACAATCATTCTCCGTCGGCGAAATGTAATAAACCCCTGCAAACCGTCCGTAGAAAAGAATGCCGAACTGCATATGCGCAGTAATTAGGCGCCGTTATTTCCCAAGATAATAACGGCGCCAAAATATGATATGCCAATTGTTCGACATTTTTGAGCTTAATGCAGCTACACTCCACTGATAATATTGGGGTTTATTGATTTTAAGGAATCAATAAATTTTGCCTTATTTTGGTGCAGCGGCGTAGTTCCGTGGCAGGGCTAACCGAAGATTGACCGTCAGACGGTAGTATATCTCAACAATATGGGCTAACTTTGCGTCATGATAGACAATGCCCAACTCTCCATGCTGGCGTCGCTAGTGCTGCCGCCCTCAATTTTAGATTTTTTCGATGTTACCGGAATGGACGTCGAAGTCGTTGATCCCAAGCCCGGGGATTTCTATACGCAGGTAGTGCATATCTACCTTGATGAGAAGGATAACCGAACTGACAAGTTCAAGGAACTTCGGCCCAATGGTTTTACCGAGCCGACCGCAATCGAGGATTTCCCGATTCGCGACCGCAAGATGGTTCTCCATGTACGTCGGCGCAGATGGCTTGACAAGGAGAATCATAATGTGATAATCAACCCTTATCCGCTCGTACATGAAGGCACCCGCTACTCCGAGGAGTTTGCGGCTTTTTTAAAAGAAATGTATGGCGACCTCTCCGGTGACCTCCTGCTCGGTAGCTCACCGTTGGGCGATTGATGCCGGCAACTTCAGACGAAACTACAAAGAAGTCCTGAGCGGCTTCAATGAATGGAACCAGAAAGAGCATGCCGCTGAATGGATTCTGTTGCCCAAGAACTGCGGGACGCGACTGAGTATCGACGAGACCTCGCTGCACGATGACCTGTTCACGATACTCTCCAACAAGGAAGGTCATGGCAAATCGGGCTCGATAGTTGCGATGGTTCGCGGCACAAAAGCATCGGAAGTGATTGCGCGGCTGATGGAACTGCCGCAGGAACAAAGACTTGCGGTCGCGGAGGTAACGATGGACTTTTCCGATTCGATGATGCGCATAGTCCGCGTCGTCTTCCCCAACGCCACGATAATCATCGATTGTTTCCACATAATCAAACGGTGCGGAGAGGCCATGGAGGAAATCCGACTCAAAGAAAAACGCAATGCCGTAAAGGAACAGAACAAGGCAAAAGCCGAGCACAAAAAGAAGCTGGAGCAACTGGTCAAGACACGCAAGTCCTATCGTAAAAAGCATCCGAAAACATATAAGGGCAAGAAGCGCGGCCGCAAACCCTGCAGGCTCAGCAAGAAGTTTGTTCCGGAAGAACTTTCCAACGGCGACACGAAGATCGAACTGCTTACGCGAAGCCGTGGACTGCTGTCCAAAAGCCGCGACAAGTGGTCGCCGACCCAAAAAGCGCGGGCGAAACTGCTGTTTGAACTCTATCCCAAAATAAAGGAAGCCTACAATCTGGTCGATTCGCTCAGAGCCATCTTCCGCAATAAAACGATAGACCGTAATCAAGCCGGGACCAAACTGCATGAATGGTATCAGAAAGTAGCGGACTCTACTCTGAGGGAAGTGAAATCAGCAAGGGACTCCATCAGAGAGAAGGAAGACGAAGTGCTCAACTACTTTATAAATCGCTCGACAAATGCAGCCGCTGAATCGCTCAACTCAAAGATTAAGCACTTCCGTTCGCAATTGCATGGGGTCTCCGACCTGCCGTTCTTTATCTACCGTCTGACGGTCATCTTCGGTTAGCCCTGCCACGGA
>JAQXIE010000009.1 GCA_029007645.1 Bacteroidales bacterium | reverse complement strand
CAAACCAGCTGGCTTCCAATAGCTACGGATTCATTTTCTATCCCATGCTTTTCCCCGCCGTGATGCAGGGTGCCAACACCGCTCCATCGGTCCTGAAGATGCTCGACTGGGTGGAACACACGGCCTTCATGTGGGACTGCGTCATAATCATCCGTGGCGGTGGTGCCACAACCGACCTAAATTCATTCGACAATTACGAACTGGCTCACCGTGTGGCTACATTCCCGATTCCGGTCGTGGTCGGCATCGGACATGAGCGCGACCGCACGGTGCTGGACGATATAGCGTGTGTGCGCTGCAAGACCCCGACTGCTGTGGCCGCGTGGCTTGTGGAACAGCTCGACGACGCATTCCGGCAAGCCTATGACAGCTCGGTGCGCATAGGCCGGTACGTTTCCGAGGCGATGAAAGGGGAGCACATGCGGCTGGCTCAGATCGAAGCCTCGCTTCCGGCCACGGTGGTGACACGCACCATGCGCGAACGCGTAGCCCTGCAGCGCATCGCCTCGAACTTGTCCACTGCGCTTGGAGGCAGGACTACCGCTGCTGATGCCCGGCTGCAGGTAATTGCAGGACGTGTTGCCGCGGCCGCCCGCAGTTCGCTCGACAATGCAGCTGCACGTCTCAAACGTCTCGAAGACATGCACAGAATCCTCAGCCCGCAGAATACGCTGAGCCGCGGTTACAGCATAACCCGCGTCAACGGACATGCCGTAACCGACGCCGCCAGCCTCAAGCCGGGCGACACTATAGAAACCACTCTGCTCAACGGCACGCTGTTCTCGGAAATTACCGGGACTCATCCTGCCGGCCAGGAGTCATAAATATTTCTGAAATATTGCCAATATGGAAGAATCAAAGGAAATGACATATGCCGCCGCCCTTCGTGAACTCGAAGGAATCGTGGCAAAAATGGAATCCAACCAGTGCGATATCGACAGCCTGTCGGGCTATACGACGCGTGCGCTGGAATTACTGAAATTCTGCAAACAACGCCTGTTCAAGGTCGATGAGGAAGTCGAGAAATGTCTCGCTGCCCTAAAGGATACGCTGGAGGCGGAACAATGAACGAAAGCATAGAGGAAATTGCCTCCTGTCTCGGGCTGACGGCTCCGGCCAATCGTGCTGGGATAACGTCGTTATTGACGGATTCGCGCGAGCTCGACGAGGCGACGGGCACACTGTTTTTCGCCATCGCTACGCGAGGCAACGACGGGCACCGTTACGTCGGCGATCTGTATCGGCGCGGTGTCCGCAATTTTGTGGTGACCCATATCCCCGAGGGGATGGAGGATAAGGCGGATGCCAATTTTCTGATAGTCGACGATGTTGTGCAGGCGTTGCAGCGCATCGCCTCGCGCGGCGACAGTTTCCCGGGACATCTGCTGGCCATCACCGGTTCGCGCGGCAAGACCACGCTCAAGGAATGGCTATATCAGCTGATGGAACCGTTAGGAGGCGTTTCGCGCAGTCCGCGCAGCTACAATTCACAGATCGGCGTGCCTCTGTCGATGTGGGGACTCGACCGCGAGGCTCCATTGGGAATCATAGAGGCCGGAATATCGCGTGTCAGCGAGATGGAGCGCCTGGCTCAGATCATAGCGCCCGACACGGTGATTATCACAAATATTTCTGATCCACACAGCGACGGCTTTGCCGACGATGTTGAAAAGGCTCGCGAAAAATGCACCCTCGCCTCACGCTCCGAAACGAATGCCGTGATCTATGGCAAGGATTATTCCCTGATATCGCAGGCATTGGATGAAGTCGCACCCGACAAACGACGCATCACATGGTCGTATGCCGACCGGGATGCCGACGTGTTTATAACCAGGCTGGAGGAGAAAGATGGCGATGCGTTGCTGAAATATGCCTATAATGGCGCGGAGCATGAATTGCGTGCGCCTCTTCACACTGAGGCCGACTATGAGAATGCGGCCAATGCGTTGACATTCATGTTGTATCGTGGTGTAGCCCCCGATGTGATCGCCGGGCGCTTCCGCGATCTGCGCAAAATAGGCACGCGTCTCAATGTGTCGGAGGGTGTGAACAACTGCATGCTGATACGCGACTCTTATACCTCCGATTACTCGTCGCTCCGTCCTGCGTTGCATTTTGCGCGTCGTCGTCAGCCTGCCGACCATGGTCTGACGCTGATCATGTCAGATCTGAAACATGAAGCTGCCGACCCCGCCGAGGTATACCGTCGGCTTGAACAGCTGGTGCGTTCGGCCGGTGTGTCCCGCTTCATCGGCATTGGTCCAGATCTGTGCCGCTGCAGTGATCTGTTTGGACGAACGGCCGAATTTTATACCGATGTCAACGATTTCCTGAACCATCGTTCGGCGTCCGATTTCGTCAACGAAACCATTCTGCTGAAGAGTTCTCCCGAGGCCGATTTCAATCTTATCGAAGCCATGCTCGAGGCACGCAGCCACGAGACCGTGCTCGAGGTGAACCTTGACTCGATAGTGTCGAATTTCAATTACTACCGTCGCAAATTGCCGCCCGAGAGCCGGGGAATCGTGTGTATGGTCAAGGCTTCGGGCTATGGAGCGGGAAGCTACGAGATAGCGCGCACGCTGCAGGAATGCGGTGCCGCTTATCTGGCCGTGGCGGTCCTTGACGAAGGTATTGAGCTGCGCGACAAGGGAATAACCATGCCTATCATGGTCATGAATCCCCGCGTGGCCAATTACAAGGTGATGTTTGCCAATCAGCTTGAGCCGGAAATCTATTCCATGTCGATGCTCGAGGACGTGATCCGCGAAGCCGACAAGAACGGCGTGCGCAAATATCCCGTGCATATCAAACTCGACACTGGCATGCACCGCATGGGTTTTGTGGGCGAGGAGTTGCCCGCGCTGATGGCCCGGCTGTCGCAGACCGACGCCGTGGAGGTGCGCAGCGTGTTCTCTCATCTCTGCACGGCCGACTGTCTTGATCAGGACGAGTTTACGGAGTTGCAGCTCAAACGGTTCCGCGAGTGGTCGGACTATATTGTGGAGCACTCGCCGAATCATGTGTTGCGCCATGTGCTCAACACGGCCGGTATGCAGCGCTACCCGGAACATCATTATGACATGGCTCGTCTGGGTATCGGTTTGTACGGAATTCGTCCCGTCGAAGAGAAGAATGAGGAGCCGCTGGCAGTCGTATCGACACTGCGCACGGTGGTATGTGCCGTCCATGAATGGCCGGCGGGCGACACTGTCGGGTACGGCCGTTGGGGTAAACTGACGCGCCCCTCGCGGATTGCGACAATCGCCATCGGATATGCCGACGGAATGAACCGCCATTTCGGCCGAGGCAATATCAATGTCATGATCAATGGCTGCGAGGTGCCGACAATAGGCAATATCTGCATGGACGCCTGCATGATCGATGTCACCGACATCGAATGCAAGGTCGGGGATGCCGTCGAGATTTTCGGACCGAAGATGCCCGTCGAGCGCCTTTCGGACCTGCTCGACACCATCCCCTACGAAATCTTGACTTCCGTCTCGCCCCGCGTCAAGCGCCTCTACTACCGCGAGTAAGTCGCCTTTTTTAGACAGGGGAACAGGAGTGACAGGAGCAAGCCTGATACAACCTTGCCATAGCCTCCTGTTAATCCTGTTCTTCTGTCCAAAATCGCAGACAATGAAGCAATTAAACCTTATGCTGTCCTGTAGACTTCAATGCCTCGGCGAGGCTGTTTCTCGATAACCCCACGATGGACGGGACAGCGAAGCTGGCACCGGCCTTCGTGGGGAGGGACATAAGGGATACAAATTATAACAGATAGGGCTTTTGCCTTCAGTCCGGATGGCTAAACCCATAAACATTTAAACCTTTAAACCTCAAGATTCGCTTCTTGCGAATCTTGAATTATTGTAATCTTCGCAAACCTGCGGCAGCCAGTCGACCTGCAGAGCCTCCGTTGCGCTCCGGTCGATGGCCACAGGCACAACCGAGATAAACCCATGGGCCAACGCCCATTCGTCGGTCTGCTCGTTGTCAGGTTCCAGATTCTCGTATTGGCCCGTAAGCCAGTAGAACGGATTGCCGTGCGGATCACGGTATTCCTTGTATTCGTCATTCCAACGACCCCGGCATGGAGTGCATAGACGCATTTCGGCCGGGGCTTCCTTGATATTGGGGACGTTGACGTTCAGGCATACGTCCATGGGCAGGCCATGCTTCAGCATAGCCGGCACCAGTATGTCGATGGCCTTGAGACACGGTGTGAAATCGGCATCCATCGCATGGTCGGTCAACGAGAATCCTATCGACGGGATGCCGAACTCGCATCCCTCCATTGTCGCGCCCATTGTGCCTGAATAGAGCACATTGACAGCAGCGTTCGAACCGTGGTTGATTCCCGCCACCACCAGGTCGGGAGTGCGCGGCAGGATATGATGCATGGCCAGCTTCACGCAGTCGACGGGAGTGCCGCTCACCGAATACATTTTCGCACCGTTATAGTCGTCATGCCGATGTACATGAAGCGGAGCGTTGACCGTGATGGCCATCGACTGACCCGAACGGGGTTCGTCGGGACAAACCGCGATTACATCGCCGAACTGCAGAAGCCGGTCGATCAGAACATGTACTCCGGGGGCCTTGATACTATCGTCGTTCGAGACAAGAATAAGAGGGCGCGTTGTTTTCATAAGGGTAAGGATTTCTTTCGTTTGATATATCTTGCGGCCACAGCGGAATGCTTATGTCCCGGCAACGTGGGGAGGATATCGCGGTCGGGAAAGTCGGTGTATTCGCGGCGCATGCGGCGGAAGTCGTTGTGGGCCTTGAGAATAGCCCGGGCATTGGCCAGATCTCTCTTGATCAGATACATGCCGAACGCCAGTGTGTCGGCAAGCCTGCGTTTCAGAAGCATCCGGCTCCCTCCGCGCCGCGTCATGTTTTTATGTATCAACAACAGATTGTTGCGGAAGTTCAGATAAGTCTTTCGGGGATTTCCCTGCTCCAGACTCGCGCCGCCAATATGGAACACGTGTGAATCCGTGAGCGCGCTTATGCGGTAGCCTGCCGCGGCAATCCGGCAACAGAGGTCGATCTCCTCCATGTGGGCGAAAAATTTCGGGTCGAGACCTCCGACTTGCAGGTATAGCTCGCGGGGCACGGTCAGACAGGCGCCCGAAGCCCAGGCCACATCGACGGGCTCCCCGTCATACTGCCCCTCGTCGCGCTCCACGGCATCGAACAGACGTCCGCGGCAATAGGGATAGCCCAGGTTGTCGAGCGCGCCGCCGGCCGCTCCGGCATATTCGAACTCCTCGCGGCGGTAATAGCTTCGGATTTTCGGCTGCACGGCGCCAACCTCCGGATGGCTCTCCATAAAACGCAATATCGGCTGCCACCATCCGGCCGGAGTCTCCACATCGCTGTTCAGCAACGTGATATAACGGTATTCCCGTGCCGCCTCGATCGCCAGGTTGTAGCCCTCGGCAAATCCGTGGTTGCGGTCGAAGGCTATGATCTTTACCTCCGGATGATGCTCGCGCACCCACGCCACCGATCCGTCGTCCGATCCGTTGTCGGCAACTATCAGATCGGCTTCGTCGCTGACCGTGGCGGCCGAAACCCCGGGCAGCAGCTCCTTGAGCAATTTCAGCCCGTTCCAGTTCAATATTATTACTCCCAGTTTCTTCATTGTCAACCTTGATTGGGAACGATGTTTTCGGCCGAGACGGTCACCGGCGTGATGGTATTGGGCAACGAATCGTCCCAGGGCGCCTGTATGCGGACATAATTCTCGGTGAAACCCTGGATAGTGCCGTCGTCATGGAGGGTGCTCTCCCAAAGGACGGAGGCCCGGGATCCGATCTGCCGGTCCAGGAAGGCTGCGAGTTTGCGGTCGGAGAAATCGATCAGTTCGGCCACGCGTTCATGCCGCAGCTGGGGCTCCACGGGATCGGGCAGCTTCAGGGCGGCAGTGCCGGGGCGCTCGGAGTAGGGGAACACATGCAGGCGCGTCACGGGCAGCGATTCGATGAAATCGCGGGCCCGGAGCCACTCCTCGTGAGTCTCGCCGCGGGCGCCGGCAATCACATCGACGCCGATGAATGCCTGCGGCATCACACGGCGGATATGTTCGATGCGTTCGGCGAACAGCTCCGTGCCGTAGCGCCGGTTCATCATCTTCAGTACATGGTCCGATCCCGACTGCAGCGGAATATGGAAATGCGGCATAAACGCACGCGACTCCGCGCACCAGTCGATTATCTCGTCGGTGAGCAGGTTCGGCTCGATCGAGCTGATGCGGTAACGGTCAATTCCCTCCACCTTGTCCAGAGCACGGATCAGGTCGAAGAACGACTGCCCGTTGTCGCGTCCGAAATCACCGATGTTCACGCCGGTGATCACGATCTCGCGTGCGCCATGCCCGGCGGCCTCTTCGGCCATCCTGACAAGATCCGGGATATTGCCCGACCGCGAACGGCCACGGGCATAAGGAATCGTGCAGTAGGTGCAGAAATAGTCGCAGCCGTCCTGCACCTTGAGGAACCATCGCGTGCGGTCGCCGCTTTCGCATGTGGGCACGAACTCCCGGATGTCGCGCGACGGCGTGGTCCGGCACACGCGGCGCCGCTCGTCGAGCCAGCGCGTCACGAACTCCGCCGCCCGTAATTTCTCACCGGCACCGAGCACGATCTCCACGCCCGGGATCGACGATACCTCTCCGGGCTTCAGCTGGGCGTAGCAGCCCGTGACTACTATCGCCGCGTCCGGATGCCTGCGGTGCAGGCTCCGGATCAGGTTGCGGCCTTTCTTGTCGGCCATTTCCGTCACCGAACATGTGTTGACCACGATGATGTCCGGATGCTCATCGGCCTCGGCATTACGCACTCCGCGTTCGCGCAGCGCATGGCCTATCGCCGACGTCTCCGAAAAATTCAATTTGCAACCAAGCGTATGATATGCGGCTTTAATTTTGCTGTCTCTGTCCATTTCCAAATCAAAATTACAAAATGCATCTGATTCTACCAAATTAAGAAATCGTTCAACATAGCAACTATTGCTTGTTGGGAATATAAAGAGTTCAAGGCAATGCCTTTCCAGTCAGCTACTGGGGTGGCTACGTCCACGTCGCCTGTAAGTTATGGACAGTAGAACAGTATTTACAGGAGGCTATGGTAATGGTAATAACCGGTACATAGGCTGATGCCTCGTAGAGGCTGTTTCTCAATAACCCCACGATGGGCGGGACAGCGAAGCTGGCACCGGCCTTCGTGGGGACGGACAGGAGCGATACGACTTGGTCGGAGACCATGTTTCTGTACTGCCTATACTGCTCAGGCGAGCAACATGGTCTCCAACCAATCTGTGCTACACCGGTTATACACCCCACGAAGGCTGTCAGGCCGCTCCGCGACCTCAGCTATCGTGGGGTTATTGAGAAACAACCTCTTCGAGGTATCTGCTTCATTGCCTGTGTTATATGCACTCAACAATGACTTCATTGCCAGCGACTGGAATGACGACGTCCACGTCGTCTGACACCGCTCTTTCTGAGCCTATTCCGTTTCCTGCGTCAGCAGGATCTGTGGCAAAAGTAAGTCAGAAGTCATAAGTCATAGTTATGAGCTACAGTCATCACTCGTCACTATGACCTAATTTAAGTTTAATTCTGTGAGCTTCTGTAAATTCAATGTAGGCTAAAAGCGGAGCTTTTGCCGTCAGTTCCGTGCCTTGATATCTATAAAATTCCGATAAGCGATAGTTGCTTTTGCCGTCAGTTGCGTCGCGTCTTACTGCCAGTTTTGTGCGGTTGGAAATTTTTTGTAACTTAGCGGTTGATATGGAATTCTATTGCTATGAGTAAAAAAATTTTGATCACCGGAGGAGCCGGCTTTATCGGCAGCCATGTCGTAAGGCTCTTTGTAAACAAATATCCGGAATATCAGATAATCAATCTCGACAAGCTTACCTATGCCGGCAATCTCGCCAATCTTAAAGACATAGAGGACAAGCCGAACTATCGTTTCATCCGTGCCGACATATCGGATCTCGACGAGATGCGGCGCATAATCCGCGAGAATCAGGTGACGGGCATCATCCATCTTGCCGCCGAAAGTCATGTCGACCGGTCGATCCGCGATCCATTCATCTTTGCGCGCACCAACGTGATGGGTACGCTGGCTCTGCTTCAGGCCGCGCGCGAATACTGGGAGTCGTTGTCCGAAGGTTACGAAGGAAAACTGTTCTACCATATCAGCACCGACGAGGTCTACGGCGCGCTGGAACTGACCGATCCGCAGGGCGTGGAATCCCCCTTCACCACCGTGGCATCGTCGGAACTGCACCATCTGGCATTCGGTCGGGAGTTCTTCCTGGAGGAGACCCGCTACAATCCCCACAGCCCTTACTCGGCGTCCAAGGCAAGTTCCGACCACTTTGTCCGTGCATATCACGACACCTACGGAATGCCCACCATCGTGACCAACTGCAGCAACAACTATGGCCCGTATCAATTTCCCGAGAAACTGATACCGCTGTTCATCAACAATATCCGTCACGGCAAACCGCTGCCGGTCTATGGCAAGGGCGAAAATGTGCGCGACTGGCTCTACGTCGAGGACCATGCCCGGGCAATCGACACGATTTTCCATAACGGCAAAGTGGCCGACACCTACAATATCGGAGGCTTCAACGAGTGGAAGAACATCGACCTGATCAAGGTGATAATCAAGACTGTCGACAGACTGTTAGGCCGTCCCGAAGGGAGCTCAGAGAGCCTGATCACATACGTCACCGACCGACCGGGCCACGACATGCGCTATGCCATCGACTCGCGCAAACTCCAGCGGGAACTCGGGTGGGAACCCTCGCTGCAGTTCGAGGAGGGAATCGAGAAAACGGTGCGCTGGTATCTCGACAACCAGGACTGGATGGACAATGTCACCAGCGGCGACTATCTGAAGTACTACGACTCGATGTACGCCGACCGGTGACGGTCGGCGCCGCATCGGCGCGATGACAAAGAAAAAGGCCGACTCACGTCGACCTATATTCTTTCAATTAAAACAACAATAACAACTTTTTCAGAACGTTTGTAGCAGTATTTCTTGAAGTCCCTTAGGAACTTGTGATCTATTTAGTGCGGTTTCTCAAACCTTACGACTATATAACATGGCGTCGGGCGAGTTTGTTCGCAGGAAAATGTTTTTTTTGAAAAAAATTTTGAGATTACGCGATGAAGGAACTACTGAATCGATATGTATGGATAGTCGACATGCTGAACCGGTATGGCAAACTAAGCCGAAAGGAGCTGAACGATCTATGGATAAAAAGTCATTTTTCGGACGGCAATCCCATTCCGGAACGGACATTTTATCATTACCGGCGCGGCATTGAGGAGAGCCTCAGCATCGATATCGCGTGCGACCGTAACGGCCGGTATTATATCGACAACAGCACGACGAGCAATCCTTACATCATCAATTGGCTCGTCGAGGCGTATTCTGTCAATAATGCCATCAAGAACTCGTCGATACCCAACGACCGAGTCAGTGTCGAGGAGGTACCCTCGGCCCACGATTATCTGCCCATCGTCCTGTCCGCCATAAGCGAATCTACAAAGCTGATATTCACATATGCCGGATTCACCAGGCTGAAACCGGACATGAACATCATATTCCATCCCTACTTTGTGAAGCGTTACAAGCAGCGATGGTACATGGTCGGCATCAGGGAGAAGACCGGCGATATCCGCACCTACGCGCTCGACCGCGTCAAGGAGATGTCGCTGCTCAACCAGCAGTTTGTGATGCCCGACATCACGCCCTCGGATTTTTTCGAGAATCTGATCGGCATCACTGTTTCCAAAGGGGAGGTGCGCACCGTCCGCATCATGACCACGCCCACGCAGGCCAAGTATTTCAGGGCATTGCCTTTCCATCATACGCAGGAGGAGATGGTCAATGACAATTATTCCATCTTCACCTACAGGCTGAAGCTGAATTACGAGCTGGTGCACGAACTGTTGTCGTACGGCGACGCGCTGAAGGTGCTGGCCCCTAAGGAACTGGTCACGATGATCACCGGACAGCTCAAGGGAACTCTCCGGCTCTATGACGACCCGAACCTGGTTCCGGGAAGCGAGAAAGCAAAAATTAATTGACGATTTGCCCGCTGAAACCGTTATAAGATAAATGACCATATCCAGATGGGGCACAAAAGAAGAAACGTATGGCAGAGACCAATTTCATAGATTATGTAAAGATCCTGTGCCGGTCGGGCAAAGGCGGCGCCGGCAGCCGTCATTACCACCGTGCCAAGTATATACCCAAAGGGGGGCCTGACGGCGGCGACGGGGGCCGCGGCGGCCATATCATACTGAAGGGCAACCGCAACATGTGGACGCTGTTGCCGCTGCGCTACAAGCGTCACATTTTCGCCACCGACGGACAGAGCGGCGGCGAGAACCGCTCGCACGGCAGCGACGGTCAGGACCAGATAATCGAAGTCCCCGTAGGCACCGCTGTTTTCGATGCCGACAGCGGCGAGTTCCTGTGCGAAATCACCGAGGACGGCCAGGAAATCAAGCTGCTCCGCGGCGGCAAGGGGGGCTGGGGCAACTGCCATTTCGCCACTGCGACCAACCGTACGCCCCGGTATGCCCAGCCCGGACAGCCAGCCATCGAAAAGGCTGTAGTGCTGGAACTCAAACTTCTGGGTGACGTCGGACTTGTCGGTTTTCCCAACGCCGGAAAGTCGACTCTGCTCTCCTCGCTCTCATCGGCAAAACCCAAGATCGCCGACTATCCCTTCACCACAATGGAGCCGCAGCTCGGAATTGTCGAATACCGCGACGGACGCTCCTTCGTGATGGCCGATATCCCGGGCATAATCGAAGGAGCCGCCGAGGGCAAAGGTCTCGGCCTGCGGTTCTTGCGCCACATAGAGCGCAATGCCGTGCTGCTGTTCCTTGTGCCCGCCGATGCCGATGACATAGCACGTGAATACGAGATCCTGCTCAAGGAACTCCGCGAGTTCAATCCCGACCTCGAGATCAAGAACCGCGTCCTGGCCATCTCCAAGTCCGACATGCTCGACGACGAGCTCCGTGAGGAAATTGAAAAGACACTGCCGCAGGGCGTCCCGCACCTCTTTATTTCGGCTGTCACAGGTCAGGGACTGACCGAACTCAAGGATATACTGTGGCGCGAGATCAACAGCGAGGACAATCCCGCCAGATTCACGATCACGCACCGGGCTCTCGACCGGCGACACCGCGTGCAGGAGGAGGATGACTTCGTGTTCGACCAGCCCGACATTGACGACGAGGATTTCCCGATGTCCGATCAGGATTGGGAGGACGAGTTCTGGGACGAGGAATCCTCGGTAAACGACTGATAAGGAACGATGCCTAAAATCTACACTATGCAACAGATAGACCTACACGACATATTGCGCAAGCGCGGCGGCGGCAAGGCTCCGCTGCCGGGATTTGTGATTTCATGGCTCGAACGCCTGGTGCATCAGAAGGAACTCAACACCGTCCTGCGCGCCACCTATCCGGCCACCGGCTCCGAATTCTGCGAGCGTGTGTACGATTATTTCGACCTCAAGCTCGAAGTCCAGGGCCTGGAGAACATCCCCGGCAACGGCCGGTTCATATTTGCGTCCAACCATCCGCTCGGCGGCCTTGACGGCATCGGCCTGATCAAAGTGCTCGGTGCCAAATACGGCGACGACAAGATCGCCTTCCTTGTCAACGACCTCCTGATGAACATCGAGCCGCTCCGGCACGTGTTTCTTCCCATCAACAAGTTCGGGTCGCAGGCACGGCAGGCTGTCAGCGATATCGCCGACGCTTATGCCGGCGACAAGCAGATAATAATTTTCCCCGCCGGCCTGGTGTCGCGGCTCAACATTAACGGCCGGGTCGCGGACCTGCAATGGCATAAGTCGTTTATCGACAAGGCGGTGGAATACCAGCGCGACATAGTCCCGGTGCATTTCATCGGGCTGAACCGAAAGAAGTTCTACCATACCGCCCGGCTGCGTACAAAGCTCGGGGTCAAGACCAATCTGGAACAGACGATGCTTCCGGCCGAACTGTGCGCGGCGCGCGGCAACACGTTCAAGGTGATATTCGGCAAACCGCTGCATTGGAGCAAGTTGCGCGACTCCGACAAATCGCATGAGACGCTCGCCGCCGTGATCCGGGATTATGTGCATCGCATGAAATGAAAAAATGATTGGAAATGAAGATAAGTTTTAAGATATTTGGCATGATTGCCGCCGTGGTGATGGCGGCCATGCTGCCTGTCGCCGCTTCCGCCAAGTCCAAGGGTAAAGCGGAGATAAAGTTCACAGAGTCCACTTATAATTTCGGTACGATAGCCGAGAACAAGGGAACGGTGAGCCATGAGTTCGAGTTTACTAACGTCGGCAACGCCCCGCTGATTATCGTCGATGCCACCGCCGAATGCGGTTGCACCACCCCCGAATACCCGACGGCTCCCATCATGCCCGGCAAGAAAGGCAAGATCAAGGTGACATATAACCCTTACGGCCGTCCCGGCGGATTCACCAAGGGTGTGACGATCCGCAGCAACGCCAAACCCCGCAAGGCCCGCATCTACATCAAGGGCGTTGTCAATCCCAATAAGTAAGGATTATGGGAAAACGCATGGCGTCACTGATGCTTGCGGCGCTGGCTATGTTGCCGGCGGCGGCCGATGTGCAGTGGCTGGAACGCGAGTATGATTTCGGTCTGATGAAGGAGATTGCCGGCCCGGTCACGGGTCGCGCCCGTTTTGTCAATACCGGCCCCGAAGCCGTAACGGTGATTTCGGCGCGCCCCAGCTGCGGCTGCACCGAAGCCACCTATCCGCATAGTCCCGTCGAACCCGGCGATACGGCCGTCATCACCTTTACGTATGATCCCGCAGGCCGTCCCGGCCGTTTTGACAAGTCGGTCAAGGTCCGCTTCGCCGACGGCCGCCGACAGAATATCCGCATCATCGGAAATGTGCTCGGCACTCCCGAGTCGCTCGCGCAGTTCTATCCGGTCGAGGCCGGTCCGTTCCGCCTCTCGGAGGACCGCGTGATGCTGGGGAATGTGGCTCAGGACAAGGCTTCGACAGGGTTCGTGAACATGTGCAACCAGCTGGCCGACAGCGTGCCTGTCACAGTGCGCAGCAGCGATCCGGCCCTGAAACTTACATTGTCCGAACGCAAGGCCGGTCCCGGCGATATCGTGACGGTCGGAATCTATTTCGATTCGCACCGCCGGGGACGTCCCGGACCTTTCGAGATTCCCCTGACCATCTCCGCCACGTCGCCCGACGGGACTCCGCATGAGCATGTAGTGAAGGTGACGGGCACCGTCGTGCCGCAGCGCAAGGCTGTCAGCGCCAAGGAACTGGCCAAAGCTCCCGTGGCTGTTCCCGCTCCCCCGGTGATAGACCTCGGAAATTTTACCGCCGGCCCGGTCGAGTTTGCTTCCAATATCGTCAACGACGGCAAATCACAGCTGGAAATCCTCGGCGTCTGGTGCGATGCAAGCCAGGTCAAAGTCGGCAAATATCCTCAGAAAATCAAACCCGGGAAAACGGGCAAGGTAGCCTTGACATTGGATGCCTCCGAAGTGCCCGAGGGACCCTTCCGCACCGTTGTCAACATCGCCACGAACGACCCTGTCAATCCCTTGCTGAAACTCCCCGTGGGCGGCATCCGCGAATGATAATTAAACCTTAAAGATCAACTCCAGAATAACAACTCAATATGGATCATCCTGAAAACGACAAGGCCTACAAAGGACTTCAGGTCAACAGCGGCGTGGTGTCGCAGCCTTGTGTCAATCCATACCGTCAGGTACGCCGGCGTCCCCGGCTCACCGTCAATGATTATGTCGAAGGCATTCTCAAGGGCAATGTCACTGTGTTGGGACAGGCCGTGACGCTGGTCGAGAGCACGGCCGATGCCCATCAGGCCATAGCCCAGGAGGTCATAGAGAAATGCCTGCCTTATACCGGCAATTCCAGGCGCATCGGCATTACGGGCGTTCCCGGCGCCGGCAAGTCCACGTCGATCGACGTATTCGGTCTGCATGTGCTCAGGAACGGCGGCAAGCTTGCAGTGCTGGCCATCGATCCCAGTTCGGAGCGCACGCGCGGCAGCATCCTCGGCGACAAGACACGTATGGAAAAGCTGTCGCAACATCCCGACGCGTTCATACGCCCCAGCCCCTCGGCCGGGTCGCTCGGCGGCGTAGCCCGCAAGACCCGCGAGACAATCATGCTCTGCGAGGCCGCCGGCTACAACAATATCTTTGTCGAGACCGTCGGTGTGGGACAGAGCGAGACCGCCGTCCACAGCATGGTCGACTTTTTCCTGCTGATACAGCTTGCCGGAACTGGCGATGAACTGCAGGGCATCAAGCGTGGAATTATGGAGATGGCCGACGGTATAGTCATCAACAAGGCCGACGGCGACAATGTGGACCGCGCCAATCTGGCCGCCGCGCAGTTCCGCAACGCCCTGCATCTGTTTCCGCCCACTCCCTCGGGCTGGAGTCCGGAAGTGGTTACCTACAGCGGATATTACGAGCTGAATATCGACAAGGTCTGGGATATGATCGACCGCTACTTCGAATATGT
>JAQXIE010000008.1 GCA_029007645.1 Bacteroidales bacterium | reverse complement strand
GGTGATGATAGCAATTGGGCTCCACCTCTTCCCATTCCGAACAGAGAAGTTAAACCAATTCACGCCGATGGTACTGCGAAAGCGGGAGAGTAGGTAATCGCCTCCTTAAGAAGAGCCGACTTTTAAGTCGGCTCTTTTTTTAAAGCTCTTTCTTTTTATTGCTGCTGTTTATTGCTGTTGTCGTTCGCCGGCCTTTACTGTTCATTGAGCACCCGTGCTCAATGCGAGCCCAGCTTCTTTTTTAGATTGCGCAGCGCGAAGTATACATGCCTCAGCATTGTCGGCACTGTGCCGTAGTTGTCGCACATGATTCGATAGCGCTCCTTTAGCGATGCCTTATGGTTCTTATCGGTAAGCCCATCCGAAAGATAGTCCGTGACAACACAATGCAGATTCACGTTTTTGTCCGGATCTGACCGCCGCAAACACCGCAGCGTCCATTCGTAATCGGCCGAAAAGCGGTAATTGAGATTGTATTCCGGTGCCAGCTCCCGGCGCACCATAAATGACTGATGGCACACCAGCATGCCATTGGCAAAAGATTGGAAGGTCAGCTTTCCGGGAACGCTGAGATGTCTTGGACCTGTCACTTCCCGCCGGGAATTCACTATTACAGTATCCCCATATACAATGTCGGGTGTGAACCCGGACTCCAATATAGCCTCGGCATACTTAGCAAGTGTGTCGGGCGCATGGAACGCGTCTCCGGCATTCAGGAACAGCACAAAGCGACCGCGGGCTTGGCGCAGTCCTTTGTTCATGGCATCGTACAGTCCCTTGTCCGGCTCGCTTTTCACTATGGAGTGCGGTGACATCTCCGATACCAATTTCAGGGTATTGTCGGTCGATGCTCCGTCAATGACAAGATGTTCGAAATTCCTGAATGTCTGTTCCTGTATTGAGCTCAGAGTCGGCTTGATATGCGGCGCGGCGTTGTATGTGATAGTAATTATCGAGATGAGAGGCTCCGCATTCAGACTCTGGTGTGTTGACTCGATCATGGCGCGAAATACTGAAAAATAGGTAATAAAATTTCGGGATTTCTTGTATGACTCAAATTATTGGATTAAATTTGCAGTATCTAACCGCGTGCGGTTAAAACCCCGTACTATTAAAACGTATATATACATCAAAAATTTAGAATAACTATGGCTTATGTAATCACCGACCGCTGCATAGCTTGCGGTACATGTATTTCGGTATGCCCCGTGGAGGCAATTTCTGAGGGTGACATCTACAAGATCGATCCCGACACATGCATCAGCTGCGGTAGCTGCGCATCTGTATGCCCCAACGATGCTATCGAGGAGGGATAAGTAATTCCAGAAGGAAATATGGCTGCCTGATATCATTTGCAGGCAGCCTTTTTCGTTATTATATATAAGTATATGGCCAACTTTTTAAGGATATGGCAACAACGGTAAATATTATAGTGGGACCGGGGGCGAAGCAACCGGCCTACTCCACGGTGGATTCCGCGGGAATGGATTTGTGCGCTTCGCTCGACGGAGACATGGTTACTATTAATCCCGGCGAGCGCAAGCTTATTCCCACCGGACTGCGCATAGCTTTGCCGCAGGGATACGAGGCACAGGTGCGTCCCCGGTCAGGGCTGGCCCTGAAGCATGGTGTTACCGTGCTGAATTCTCCGGGGACCATCGACGCCGATTATCGCGGCGAAGTGGGGGTGATCCTGATTAATCTCGGACAGGAACCTTTTGAAATAAAGCATGGCGACCGCATCGCCCAGATGGTCGTAGCTCCCTATGCCCGTGTGTCCTGGAACTCGGTAGATTCCCTCGATGAGACCCAGCGCGGCGAAGGCGGCTTCGGCCATACGGGCAAATGAAACATATGGCCCTGATGCTGCGTTAACTATATGTGCGGTGTCCGAGCCGGATGCCGCCCCGGAAACATGATCCCATTATAGAAAGGTGAGAAGCTGTAGAATATATATAATTCCGATAATACTTGCGGCTGCAACGGCGCTGTCCCTATTGGCCGGTGCCAGAGGCGCAGTCCGCCCG
This sequence comes from Bacteroidales bacterium, assembly GCA_029007645.1. Lineage (GTDB taxonomy): Bacteria > Bacteroidota > Bacteroidia > Bacteroidales > Muribaculaceae > Lepagella. The sequence continues at coordinate 10,202 of JAQXIE010000008.1, read as the reverse complement.
GCCGGGGCCGATGTCTCGAAATCAAGATTCCTATATTATCAGGGGTTGCGCGAGATGTCGCAGAATAACAACGATGCCGCATATGAATATTTCAACGCGGCGGTGCGTCTGAACCCCGACAATGCCGACGCAGCCATGTTGCTGGCTCCGATGCGTATGTATCTGTCGAACCCGGAACTTTCCGACAGCGCGTGGAGGCAGCAATCCCTTGACATGATGCGCCGTTACGTTGACCGTTATCCCGACGACATCGACGAGGGCCTTCAATACGCCTTGATAGCCGGAATGAACGACGCCATGCCCGAGGCCATACGTGTCATGGAGAATCTGATGGAACGTCAGCCCGACAACACCACCGTCCTGGCTTATCTTTCGCAGGCCTATGCCCGCAACGGGGATCCGGTCAAAGCCGTGGAGGCTCTGGACCGCTTCGAGGCGATCGAGGGACGCAACTCCGGAGTCACCTTGCAGAAAATGTCACTGCTACTCGAGAACCGCGACACTGTCGGCGCAATGCGTCAGGTGCAGTCCATGATCGACAACAATCCCGCCGATTATACGGCTCGCATCCTGAAGGGAAATCTTTTCGATGTGATGAATCTTCCGGATTCCGCCGAGAATGAATACGAGACGGCCCGCCGTATGGCTCCCACTGCCAGCGAACCCATGGTGGCGCTGATGGACATTTACCGTTCGCGCGGCGACTCGGCGGCCTACGACAACATGCTCTACGAGGTGCTGCTCACCGACAACATGGACATCCAGCAGAAAAGCGGATTGCTTTCGGAATATCTGCAGCATGTCATCAATGAAAAATCGGACACCAGGCGCGGCGATTATTTGTTCGGTGTGCTCCGTTCCGAATACCCTCATGAGCCCGAAGTGATGAATCTTGCGGCCCGTTACAGCGCCGCAAAGAGCGATTTCGTATCGGCGGCCGAACAGATACAGTACGCCCTCGACATGGACCGCAAGAATCCTGAGCTGTGGCAGCAGCTGATATTTTATCTGGCGAACGCCAATAAATACGATGACGCGGTGCGCGCATACGAGCAGGCCGACAGTACGGTCGAAATGACCCCTTCACTACGACTTTACGGCGGCATGTTGCTGCAGCAGAGCGGCCGAAGCAATGAAGCGATGGATCTGTACCGCCGGTTGCTGGCGGAAGTGGCTCCCGATTTCGATTCATCCCGGCCGATCGACATGAACGCCGACATCCCGCGCACCATCACATTGCAGGATCTTGATTTTATGAGCTCGATTCTGACTTCGATGGGCGATTGCGCTTACAATATGAACGATTCCACGGCGGCCTTCCTCGATTACCGTAATGCTCTCGAGATTGATCCCGACAATTCTCTTGCCGCCAACAATTACGCTTATTTTCTGTCGATATCGGGCGGCGATCTGAACCGCGCGTACGAGCTCAGTCAGAAATCGCTCCGCGGTGAACAGTCCGACAACCCCACATACATCGACACAAACGCCTGGATACTATATCTGCGCGGTGACTATAAGCAGGCTCTCGAACAGCAGAAACGGGCCATCGAACTGATGGAACAATCGGGTACCGAGGATGTCGAAGCCCTGGAACATTTCGGGGATATCCTGATAATGAACGACCAACCCGACAAGGCGGTCGAGTATTGGCAGAAAGCCCTGAAACTCGATCCGGCCCGCAAGGAACTCCGGGAAAAAATAGAACGCACTAAAAAAGAATTAAAGCAGTGAAAAGAATCATCATATCGTCGGCGCTTTTTGTGGCGGGCCTCATATCGGCGCCTCACACCATGGCGCAGTCTCCGAACGACAGCACCCTTCAGCTTGCCGACAGTACGGTCAGACAGCAAGTCGAGCTTGGCGCCGAAGCCCTCGAGGCTGTCAATGCCATCCTGTCAAGATATATGCCATGGCATAATGTGACTTTCAACGGCAAAGTGCGTTCCGACCGGCTCCCGTTATCGCCTACAGTCAGGATCTATGCCGAGAACGCCACGCTGCTGCAGATATCGCTCCGCGCTCCGCTGCTCGGCGAGATCGGCCGTGCGGAGATCACCTCTTCCGAAGCCCTGGTGGTAAACAGATGGAAAAAGACTTATTTTCAGGAAAGTCTGGACAACATCACGTCCGCATATCCCAATATTCTGAGCGACATACAGAATCTGCTGTTAGGACGTGTTGTCCTGGTCGGCAGCGGCGTTTTGAGCCTTGACAACCTGCATCAAGTCGAGCTGGTGAAGACCGACAACGACGAATGGGCCATAGTGCCGCGACAGAAACCCATGAACGGCAAGCTCAATTACGGATATATCACCGCGCCCGGGGGACGCACCGAGGCCCTGTATGCCGAAATGGAGGGACGCCCGGAATCCCTGGCGGTCACGTATGAATATGTCGACAATGCCATGGATATGATTTTCGACTTGAAAACATCCGGAGGCTCCACTCGCGCGATGCTCGATTTCACAAGCGTGCGTTGGGGAGGCGAGCGCATGGCCCCAATCAATGTCAATAACGGTTACACCCGCATGTCGGTGCAAGAATTCCTGAAGAATCTGAAATGACAATAATTAGCAGAACGACGGCATTACTGGTTCTGGGCGCGATACTGGCTGGAGCCGGCGGTGTGCCCGCGCAATCGCAGACGCGCAAGAAAACGCGCACCGAACAGAGTGCTTCGCGCAAAAAAGGGAACGGGAAGCAGAATACGTCCCGGGCTAAAAAGAGCTCGGGTCAGCGTGCCGCCAGGCAGCAGAAAGATACTGAAAGCAAAGCCTCGCTGGAACGGCGACAGAAGGCCACCCAGCAGGAAATTGCCGAAACCCGGCGCAAAATACAGGAGAACGACCGTGCTGTGCGCCGAAATGTCAATGAGCTCGGCAAACTGCAGGGCGACATCGACCAGTCGCGCGCGCAAGTCACGGAATATTCACGCAAGGTGTCTTTGCTCCAGAAGAATCTCGACGGTCTCAATGCCAAGATCTCGGGTCATGAGGCCGAGCTGGCCCGACTCCGGTCCGAATACCTGAAGGCCGTCAAGAAGATGCGCCTCAAGAAGAGCTCGAAATCCACACTGGCGTTTATATTCTCGTCAAAAAGCTTTGGCGAGGCACGCCGTCGCATCCGCTATCTGCGCGAGTTCTCGGCCTGGCGTCAGCGTCAGTCGGAACAGATAGCCTCCAAGGTCAAGGTCCTGAAACAGGAGCGCGAGGAATATGCCCGCAACAAGCAGATGCAGGACCGCGCCTTGGCGTCGCAGCAGTCTGCCCAGCGTGCCCTGGAGTCGCAGTATCGTCAGAAGGACGCTCTTGTGGTCGAGCTCAAGGCCAACGGAGCGGCACTGAAGGATCTTCTGGCTCGCAAGCAGGCCGAGGTCAACGATCTCCGCAATCGCGTGGCGGCACTGATTGCCGCCGAACAGCGTGCCGCCGAGCAGAAGCGCCTGGAGGCCGAACGCCGCGCCGAGGAGCAGCGTAAACTGGAACTCGCCAAGGCCGAAAAAGAAAAAGCCGAGGCCGAAAAGAGCAAATCATCCGGACCTGTAATTGCCGACAATTCTGATAAAAATAAACCTAAAACCGAGAAGCCGAAGCGCCAGAATAAATCCAAGGAGTCGACGCGTCGCCGCAAGTCGAAACAGGAAGCTGCTCCCGTACAGGAGAACAGGAACAGTCCTGAACGTGACAACACGATAGCTTCGGCTTCCGCGGCCCAGTCGGGCTCTGGATTCGCATCCATGCGGGGCAAACTGCCGCGACCCGTCGCCGGGCAGTTCCGTATCACCAGCCGCTTCGGTCAGCATTCTCTGCCCGATCTGCCCAATGTGATGTACGACAATCCCGGCATCGATGCCGAGGTGGCGGCCGGAGCCACGGCACAGGCCGTATATGGCGGCAAAGTGTCGGGTGTGTATGTGATCCCCGGATTCCAGACGGTAGTGATTGTAAACCACGGCAACTATTACACGGTTTACGGCAATCTGTCGGGCGCCGCCGTCAAGGTCGGCGATGTCGTCAAGGCCGGACAGGGCGTGGGCCGTGTGGCCGCGTCGGAGGATAATCCTTCGGTGGGCCAGATTCATTTTGAGGTGTGGAAAAACCGCGATAAACAGGATCCCGCAGGATGGATACGATAGAGAGATATACTCCGGCACTGGCCCGCGAATGGGATGACTTCATAGGCCGCAGCCGTAACGGCACGTTCCTGCTACGGCGCGGGTATATGGACTATCACAGCGACCGGTTTGTCGACTGCAGCTGGGTGGTCCGTCGCCGTGGCGGCATCCGTGCCGTTCTGCCTGCCAATATCGACAGCTCAGGCGTGCTGCACAGCCATCAGGGCCTGACCTACGGAGGTTGGATCATGCCGACGGGTCATGTTGACGGGGCCGAATTGCTTGAAATCTTCGGGCAAGCCATTGAGGTGTGGCGGGCCGAAGGTATCCGCGAGCTCGATTACAAGCCGATTCCTGACATATATGCCTCGGCACCCGCGCAGGAGGACCGATACGCCCTGTTCCGACTCGGAGCGACAATGTCGGGCTGCGGACTCAGCACCGCCGTTCCGCTCGCCGACGGCCCCAGACTCAACCAGATGCAGCGCCGGCATCTCCGCAACGCCGCCGACCTTGATTGGTCGATCTCCGAAGCCGAAAATGTCGACGCGTTCATGAATCTGCTCTCAGAATGCCTGATGGACAGGCATGGGGTGAGGCCGGTACATTCGTCCGCCGAATTGCAGCTGCTGCGCGACAGATTTCCCGAAAATATCCGGATTTTCCTGCTGACGTTGAAAGGTGAGACCCGGGCCGATGCCGGCGTCTGCATGTTCGATACCGGCATTGTGGCGCACGCACAGTACATCGCCACAACGGCACGCGGCAGGGAACTGAATCTGCTGACCCCGCTTTTTGTGCGTCTCATGTCGGATATATTCGCCACGAGACGTTGGTTCGATTTCGGCATCAGCACCGAAGATAACGGCCTGGTGCTCAATGTCGGGCTGCTGCGTCAGAAATTCTCGTACGGAGGTTCGGGCGTCATTTATCCCCGTTACTCATTGCTCCTCTGAGCATATTGCGGAGCGCGGGTAGAAATTTCCCTCTCTTGCGTTGATCTCGCCATGCCTTGAGGAAAATGCGGGGAATCCAACTCAACGGATATTCCAGACGTATATATCGGCCGGCGGCGGCAGCGACGCCCGGCGTCATGGCGCGCAAGCCCGTCGACGGATGGTCGTGGCAGCAGATGCTGACGGGGAAATAACGGCAATCCATGCCGGCGCGGCGCATGTCCAGCAGAAACTTCTCGTCCTCGGCCGCTTGCCATACCGGTGCTCCGGGTCCGAATTTCTCATCGAAGCGCACGCGCTGTAGCGCCTCGCGGCGCACAGCCAAATCAACGGCGGCAGCAGTCATCCCCTTCGGAAGCGGGATGCCCAACCGGCATGATGCATCGGGATAATACTTGTCTTCGCCGTCATGACGGAACATCGCCACATCGAGATCAGGAGTCTCCTTGAAGATGCGGATCACCTCACGCAGAGCCTCCGGATAGTATGTCAGGTCGTCATCGCCCATCAGTACGACAGGCGCCGTGCAATGCCGGCAGGCATTGTTGCGGTTGGCCGACACTCCCGGACGTTCCAGCAGATGCACCTCGACATCCGGGCGTGACGACAGCTTCTCCGGCACCTGCGGATTGTCGCCGGCCAGCTGCCAGGACACGACATACCTTACGCCTTCGACGTGGGGCAGATTCATGGCCTCGAGCCGCAGAATTCCCTCAGGCTTCCAGGTGACGATGGCTATGTCCAGTTCTCGCTGTGTCATCTTAATCTTTTGATTATCCGCAATAGTCGCCGGGCTATGGGGCGGCTCATGCTGCGGCGGTACAGTCGTCCCTTGAAGCCAAGGATTCCATACATGCGGTCGCAAAGCTGTTGAAACTTTTCGCAGCGCGCGGGATCGTCGGCCCGAAGGGCCAGTGTAGCCAGATAATTGACGCGGGCACGTAGTCCGGCCGATATTATATGCTGATCGATGCCGTAAATCGAGCTCAGGTCCATTACGCAATTCGCCGCCTTGACGTAGAAGTCGAACAGGTGCGCGGCGTTGTCGCTGTTGCTTGCCGTGGAATCGCCCACCATGTATTTCGAGGCTTTGAGGGGAAGATAGCCGATATCGCCCTCCGAGCCGAGTGCCGCGATGACGGGCAGATCTTCGCATCCCCATTCGCGGCGCTTCACCTGTCGGGGATTGTCGCGCAATATCCGGACGAGAGCCTCGCGGCGGTACAGCATGGCCGACAGCAGCGGGAAATGGCCCATGCATCCCAACGTGCGGATCATGAACTCGCGGCCATTGTTATGCCGCAGATACGGCTTGTATCCGGCAATGTCGCGCACATTCGCTTCCTCCGCGCCCCGGATTATGCTCCAGTCGCTGATCACGGCCACATCGTCGGGATGGCTGTCAAGGTACTCCACCTGGCGGGCCAGCCGCCGCGGATCGCCCCACTCGTCGTCGCCCGCGCAGTCAGCCACATATTCTCCTCGGGCTGCGGCAAGGCATCCGAAATAATTGTCGACCAGTCCCTTGTTCGGAGCCTCAGGCATCAGCCGGATTATTCCGGGATACCGTCTGGAGTAGTCTTCGCATATGGCGCGCGTGCCGTCGGTCGACGCATCGTCGCCGATCACAATCTCGTAACTGTACGGACAATCCTGCGCCAGAACGCTTTCGATCGCTCTGCCTATGCTATCCTCCTGATTGTAGGTTATTATCAGTACGCTCGCCTTTGGCTCCATCGGTCACACTATTTCATTGCAAAAATAGTTATTTTTTATAGAGAATTAAAACAAAAGGGTCTGTTCCTTAAAAAATATTAATGCCAGGGCGGACGATTTTTGATGCAGCTCAGCAAGTTGAGGAGGGCGCGGTGCGGGCACCGTAACCGACGAGACTTGGCTGAGATGCGCAAAAAGCGGCCGGACGGTGCAACTTTAGAAGGAATAGTACACAAAATTGTTAAATTATAGAATGTATTTTTAAAACAGTATTTACAATGTCTCGCAGCTGCACCTCATCTTTTGCCTTTTGACTCAGTCACATAGACCACTATGATCCTGAGTCTGCAAGGCAAAATCTGAGGCACATCTGCGACCCTGGCATAAATATTTTTTAAGGAACAGACCCTAAATGACAACAATATACGGGTATCTGAGGGACTTCGGACATCGGTTTCTTCCGGGACTGATCGAGCCGTATCGCCGGGCGCGTATTCAGCTTCAACGGCTGGGGCACATCCGCGGGCAGCTTGCCGACCTGCGCCGTATGCGCCGCCATGAATACGGCATGCAGGGCGAGTATACCGCCGATGTCAACGGTCTGGAGCCTCTTTACTCCGAACCTCCGAAGTCGCCGGATATCCGGGGCGTCATATTCATGTGCGACGGCCGGATGCACCACGGCGGCAATACCGATCGCTTCAGAGGAATCCTTTCCCTGTATGCCGAAGCAAAAAAACGGGGTCTCCCTTTTCATATCTTCTGGAACTATCCTTTCCCGCTGGAGGAGTATCTTCAGCCGGCCGGATCCGTTGACTGGAGAATCCGTCGGGATGAAATATCCTATTGCCCCGACGAGGCATATCCGGTAGTGATTATGGAAACGGAGGATCCGCAGTCGGCATGGTTCAACCGCCGCAGTTTCCGCAGTGTGCTGAAAAATCCGGCCATGCAGACTCACGTATACTCCAACTCGCTGACTGCCAAAAAGGATTATGCGGAACTGTATCGCGAACTTTTCGTCCCGACGCCGGCACTTCAGCAGGAGATTGACCGACATGCCGGGGCCATGGGAGGCGGATATTATTCTTACAGTTTCCGGTTTCTGAACCTTTTAGGCGATTTCGCGGATTATTCCATGGCGACATTGTCCGATCGGGATGCCGAGGAGCTGATCGACAGATGCATCGAGGAACTGAAAACACTGCTCAAAGATAAGCCTCGTGGTTACCATGCGTTGGTCACGGCCGACAGTCAGCGGTTTTTGCGGCGTGTGGCGCAGATTAGCGACGACATATATGTCGTGCCTGGCGGTGTGCAGAATGTTGACCTTGTGGCCTCGGAGAATAAAGCGGCATGGATGAAAACCTTTGTCGACCAGAATCTTATAATGGGTGCCGAACGCGTTTATCTTCTGCGCACGGGAGGCATGTACAAGTCCGGATTCGCGCAGTTCGCGGCACTCGTAGGAGGTCATCCCTATATTGATCACAAGTTCTGATATGATGGCTCGGGAAACGACAGCTCCTTCGGTAAGTTTCATAATTCCGGTTTACAATGCATCGGCCTATCTGGAGCGTGCTCTCGACTCAGTGTCAGGGCAGTCCATGCGGGATTGGGAACTCGTGATTGTCGACGATTGCTCGACCGACGGTTCTGATGAAATTATCCGCCGGTATGCTGAGCGGGATCCCCGTATCCGTGTACGTTTCCGTCCGACCAACAGCGGAGGCGCCTTTGTGCCGCGCCGCGAGGCCGCCGAAATGGCCCGGTCTTCGCTGATAGCACCACTGGACGCCGATGACTGGATCGGTCCCGACTACCTGGCCAATCTCTATAACCGGCTTAGAGAAACGGCCTCCGATATAGTATTCCCTACAATGCATGTCTGCGACCCTGTACGGCCATTTACGATACCTGCTTTGGAACCGCTGCAGTCAATGACGGGCACGGGGCGCGACATGGTGCGTCTGACGCTCGGCGACTGGCTGATATCGGCCAACGGCGGCCTGATACGCCGGGATCTTTATCTGGATTGCATAGCGCGGGTCAAACGCCGTTCATTCATATATGCGGATGAATTTCTGACACGCGTTCTGTTGATTAATGCCCCGAGGGTGACGGTTTCGCCGGAACCTTATTATTTCCGGCCCAACGACACGAGCGTAACCCATCGCGAGTCTTCGCGCATGTTCGATCTGTTGACCGGCGATGCGTTGCTTGCAGAATATATTGCGTCGGAATATCCCGAAGGTTCGGAGGAACGCATAAAAATGGAATTTCAGCGTTTTTTCAACATAGTGGGTGCGTTGCGGCGCTATAACAAGGTCAGTCCGCGCCTCACCGCATTTGGTCGGCGCAAGGTCCGGATCATGTTGGAGCGCGCTTATGCCGGAATCGACTGGAATCTGCTGCGCCGGTCCGCCGGATGGAAATATCCGCTGCTGATGCGCGCCGGGCTCCGTCCTGCCGCGATGTTTCTGAAAATCTATGACAGCCTCCGAGGAAAATAACAAGACCGGCGGCAACGGTTACCGCAACATCCTGAAGGGCACCTCCGTGTTCGGCGGTGTCCAGGTGTTTCTGATTCTGATCAATCTGATCAGAGGAAAGTTTGTCGCGCTCTTCCTGGGCCCCGAGGGCATGGGAATTTCATCATTGTTCTCCTCGGCATTCAATACCATAGTCCGCGGATCCTCGCTGGGTCTGAATCTGGCGCTTGTCAAGGAGGTCTCGCAAAACAGCGACGACCGTACACGGTTCGGCAATGTGCTGGCCGTGGTCTACCGGCTGATGTGGGTCACGGCTTTGGGCGGTGCCATTTTCTGCGCGTTGTTTTCACGATGGCTCAGCCAGCTGACCTTCCATACGCCCGATTATGCCTGGCAATTCGTGCTGCTGGCCGTGGCCGTATTCTTCAGCCTGGCCGGAGGCGTGCGGTTCGCCCTGATGCAGGGTCTGCGCCAGGTGCGCCGAATATCCCTGTCATCGCTCGTCGGTGCCCTGACCGGTCTGGTGGCAGGTGTTCCGCTCTATTATTTCTTTGGCGACAAGGGTATCGTACCCGCTATCGTTGTCCTCTCGCTGACTACTTTCCTGTTCTACTATTGGAACACCCGCAGCCTGCGCACCGATGTCAGGTTCAGCTGGAAGGAACACCGTGGTATGGTGCGGCAGTTCCTGGCACTGGGGTTCGTCCTGATGGCCAGCGATCTGATCGGCACTATCGGCACGTATGTGCTCAATATTTTTCTTGAAAGGGTAGGCGGCGTTGACTCCGTGGGTCTGTTCCAGTCCGCCAACAGCATCACAAGCCAGTATATGGGTGCGGTATTCGCAGCTTTATCGCTCGAATATTTTCCCCGATTGTCGAAGGTGGCCTCCGACAATGCCCGGATGTGCGATGTCGTGAA
>JAQXIE010000007.1 GCA_029007645.1 Bacteroidales bacterium | reverse complement strand
TGACGATTTTAGCGATGACGCGATTTTGGAAATACAACGTAAGTTAAACCGAAGACCTCGTGAAAAATTAAAGTTTCTATCTCCAATTCAAGCCTTGAATCGAAAAATTTCATAATTTCGCACTGGCCAGTTGACTCCGCCTTGTGCTGTTTTGGAGACTAAATTTTGTATTCTTAGGCAGAATGGTTAATTTTGTGGGATGAAGCGAACTAAAAAGATGAATTTCTGGGTGCGAAGGCGATCCCATATTGCTCCCCTTCTGATAGGAGGGCTCGTTATCGCGCTCCTTTTTTTCAACGAGGATACCTCATGGAAAAACAACATGGAGTATCAGGGACAGATCAAGGCGCTTCAGGAACAGATTGACGCGTGCAACGACTCGGCCGACTGGTTCAGATACCGCCGCGAGAAGTTGCTGAACGGAAATGAGGAACTCGAGCAGATAGCGCGCGAGGAATATCACATGCAGAAGCCGACCGAGGATGTTTTCCTGCTCGAAGAATGATTGATAATGACAAAAGAGAAGAATCTTACCCCACAACAGGCTGCGGCCCGACAGCGCCGTCGCCGGGCATTTGAGTCTGCCGCGACTTTCGGTCTCCTGCTGCTCGCAGTCGGTCTGGTCGCCCCATTCACCGATATCGAAAATCTGAAGTTGATCGCCATATTCAAATGGATTTTCGGCGCCGGAGCTCTCATTTACACAGTTTCAAGATTTGTGGGCGGTGCCGATCCCGACGACTCCCTGCGTGTCCGCCGTCTCCATCGCATGGAGGCCTGGGCCGGAATCGCTTTCTGTATCGCCACTTTCTTCTGGTTCTACAACGCGACCAGACTTCAGTATATGTCGCTCGGTTCTATGCGCGACACTGTCATTTTCACACTTGTCGGAGCTTTGATACAGATCATCGCTTCCTGGATGATCGCATCCGTTCGACGCAAGGAAGCCTCCGCTTCCGATGATCATGCTCAAAACAAATGAGCCGAAATCCTGAAGTGGCTGTTTCGGATGCCGTCCTGACAGTAGATGTCGGCAATACCGCGATCAAACTTTCCGTTTTCGACGGCGAGACTTTGGTCGACTCTCTGGCCGGAAGCAATCTTTCGGCCGATGAAGTGCATGAATTTGTCGAGTCTCATAGGCCCTTTCGCGGCGTGGCGTGCTGCCTGGTAGGCGTTGATACGGTCGGTGTGGTCGATATGCTGCGCCGTGAGTTTGCCGATCGGTTTATGCAGCTCGATGCCAATACCCCGGTGCCGGTGACGGTCGGCTACGACCGCTCGACGTTGGGCGACGACAGGCTGGCCGCTGCCGTCGGTGTCGCTTCGCCCGAAGACTCGGTCCTGCTGGTCGATGCAGGTACGGCCGTGACGCTCGACCTTACAAGAGGCATGAGATATGTCGGCGGTAACATCTCCCCAGGTGTGAACCTCCGCTTCGAAGCCCTGAACCGTTTCACACATCGGCTTCCCATGGTTTCCGACCGCGGAGAGGCCCCGCTGTTCGGCCATTCTACCCGCGAAGCCATTCGCAGCGGGGTGGAACGAGGCCTCGCTTATGAAGTGGCCGGCAGTTTCGCCCAGGCCCGAATGCTCGATCCGCGTGTGCGTCTGGTCATCACCGGCGGCAGCGCCTCGATTCTCAGCCGATACCTCACGATCCTCAATATCCCGCACGACATCGACAGCCATGCAGTCGGCCGCGGGCTGGTCAGAATATTTGATTTCAATGATTCCAATGAATAAGACTATCTGTATATCCGCAGCCATGTTGCTGGCAGGCGTATTTGCCATCTGTGGTCAGAACACCCAGACTCCCTACTCAATGTACGGTTACGGAATCCTCGGCGACCGCGCCACCTCCTTGCAGCGCCAGATGGGCTCCGTGGGATACGCCATGAATTCCGGCCGACAGGTCAATGTCATGAACCCCGCCTCATACGCCGTTACCGATTCGCTGACTTTCCTGTTCGATCTCGGGGCCGACGTCTCCATGATCTGGAGCCAGGAGGGAAGTGCCAAACGCTATGCCACCGGAGGCGGTGTCGACTATGCCACGATGCAGTTCCCTCTGGGCAAGCATTTCGGCGGTTCCATCGGCCTGCTCCCTTACAGCTCCGTGGGTTATGCTTTCGGTAATGAAATCAAACATGGAACAATGGAGAACCAGGGTTCCGGTGGTATCAACGAACTTTACCTCGGCCTGGCCGGCGAAATCAAAGGTTTCTCTTTGGGATTCAATATCAGCTATGCCTTCGGAAACATCGTCAATGACGTGTTCTCGACGCCTGCCGGCCAGACTCAGACCAAGTTCGAGCACCTGATGGAAATTCGCGACTGGAATATCCTGATCGGCGCGCAGTACACGTTGCGCCCCGACAGGTTCAATAAGTTTGTCGTCGGTGTGACCTACAGCCCGAAGAAGACACTGCTCGGGTCCTCGTCGGCTACCACCCAGGAGATGACCAAGGACAGCGAGCCCCGTACCGTCGGCGAACTTAAGCTCAAGAACAATTATTACACCCCCAACATCATCGGCGCAGGTCTGAGCTACACCTACGAGAAGTCTTACAAGGTGTCGGCCGAATTCGACTTTACCTGGCAGGGCTGGAAGGATTGCAAGTACTCGGCGATGTATGCCACCGAAGATCCCGAACGCATCGTGTTCGCGGGCATGGATTTCAACAACCGTACCCGTTATGCCGCCGGTCTTGAGGTCATCCCCCGTATTCGGGGTAATTACGGCCAGCGCATCACTTACCGTATCGGAGGTTATTATACCAACGACTATCTCAAGATTCAGGGCAACAGCGTTCGCGAATACGGCATCACGGCAGGCTTCGGATTCCCCACCCCCGAGGGACGTACCATGGTCAACCTCGGCCTGGAATGGAAGCACCGTCAGGCCAGCCCCGTCAAACTGATCGGCGAAAATTACCTGAACGTCACTCTTGGAGTGAACTTCAACGAGGTATGGTTCTTCAAACGCAAGATCCGCTGAGACCGGACATGCCCCGGCGCGCCGCGAGGCAGTCGGCTGCCGCCCGGTCGCTGCGAAAATGCGCGTTCCTGGTTCTGGGCGTGCTGACCGGAGTCTCCATCCTCCCTTCGTGCCGCGAAGAGTCAAAGGTGGATGTGGCCGCCAGGATCAATCCCGACAAGATGGCCACCATGACCACGGTCAATGTCTCGACCTTTATCTCCGATTCGGGCGTTATACAATATAAGATAGTGTCTCCCCTCTGGAAAGCCTATGAGAACGTAGATACTCCTTACTGGGTCTTCCCCAAGGGCGTCTATCTTCAGAAATATGACCGGTTCTTCCATGTCATAGCTACCGTGGCCGCCGATTCAGCCAAATTTTTCGAAAGGCAGAATCTGTGGCGTCTGGATGGAAATGTGGAAATCACCAAGGTCCCCGGAGATCTCTTCATGTCACAGCAACTCTTCTGGGACCAGCGCCGTGGGGAAATCTACAGCGATTCCTTCATCCATATCCAGACCCCGACCCATGTGCTTGAAGGCATCGGCTTCCGGTCAAACGAGAACCTTACCTCTTATCGCGTGATAAAACCACAGGGAATCTTTCCCGTCAAAAAACAAGACCTGAAACAATGACTCTGTCGCTCGCAATCGTCATCGCAATCGTGGCCGTAATCTTTTCCGGACTCTTCTCGGGTACGGAAATAGCATTCGTGCAGTCAAGCAAGGTCCGGATGGAAATTGACGCCGCTCGCGGCGGCCTGATCGACCGTATCATCCACAGCTTTTCCCGACACGAAGATATGTTCATATCCACGTTGCTTGTCGGCAACAATGTGGTCCTTGTAGTCTACGGTATCGCCTTCTCGGCAATTGTCAACCCTTTGCTGTTGAACTGGTTCGGCGACAACGAGGCTTTGGTGCTGATCTGCAACACGCTGCTCTCGACCGGCGTTATTCTGATCACCGGCGAATTCCTGCCGAAAACCACATTCCGGATCAACCCCAATTTCATGATGAGGCTTCTGGCGCTGCCGCTGTTCCTTATCTATATTGTTCTTTATCCTATATCATGGTTCGTATCGCTGATATCCAAGGGACTGATGAAGATCTTCGGAATTCATGACGACAACCCTGTGGCCGTGCGCCTCACAATGGACCAGCTCGACGATTATATCCAGGAAAGCATCGATCATCAGCAGGGCGAACAGGAGGTGGAGAACGAGGTCAAAATTTTCCGCAATGCCATCGACTTCAAGGACACCGAGATTTCCGAATGCATGATTCCGCGCAACGAGATCGTGGCCGTACCGGTCGAAGGAACCACCCGCGACGCCCTGCTCAAGGTCTTTATCTCGACAGGCCGAAGCAAGGTGGTGGTATATCGTGAGGATATCGACGATATAATCGGCTATCTGCACGTCTCCGAACTGTTCAACAGCAGCAACGACTGGCGGCGCAAGCTGAAGCCCGTGTTCTTTACGCCCGAAACGATGCTGGCCAACAAGATGATGATGCGGATGCGTGCCGAGAAACGCTCGCTTGCCATCGTGGTCGACGAGTTCGGCGGTACAGCCGGTCTCGTCACTCTCGAAGATATCGTGGAGGAAATATTCGGCGAAATCGAAGATGAACATGACCATCGCAAACTCATAGCCCGCCGCATAGCTGACGATACCTTTGAGTTCTCCGGGCGTGTCGAAGTGGGCTATGCCAACGAGCAGTTCCACCTCGATATCCGCGAAAGCGAGGATTATCAGACCATAGCCGGATTCATCATCACCTCGCTCGAGGCGCTGCCCCAGCAGGGCGATTCCATAATCATCGGCAACCTCCGCATCACTGTCCTGAAAATGAGCACCACCCGAATTGAACTCGTGAAGGTGCAGAAACTGCCTGAAAATCAAGACTAATTGAGATTTTTTTATAATTATAATCTCAAACTGTTGCATAAATCCATATTAATTTTTTTCTTTGTCGCGGAAACTGAAAATACACAAAATACACTTAACAGCTGAATTTAATGAACAAGAGCGAAACCTTTAAGTCCTCAGTAATCGGGATACAAGGAAACCTCATGTCATTCGCGCTCAAACTTACCACTAATAAGGAAGAGGCTCAAGACTTGGTTCAGGAGACATGCCTTAAGGCTCTTGACAATCAGGAGAAATTTGTCGAGAACGCTAACTTTAAGGGATGGATCATGACCATCATGCGCAACATATTTATTAACAATTACCGTAGGAATGTGCGCGAAAATACTATTGTAGACACTACTGAGGAGCTCTTCTACCTTAATCTTAATGAGCAATCCGGAATGGAAACCCCGGATGACGCCTACGCAGCCAACGAGATCGCTTCGATCCTCAAAGGCTTCCCTGCGGATTACCGACAGCCCTTCTCAATGCACATCGCCGGTTACAAGTATGAAGAAATTTCCAAGGCATTGAACATGCCGCTCGGCACTGTCAAAAGCCACATCTTCTTCACTCGTAAACAGCTCCGTAACTTGCTTAAGGACTATCGTTGATTCCGTAATCTTTTCTCTTAAACTTAAATTTGCATTAATTGCCCGATGACTCGCCCGACTCACTCGATTTTTAACTTCAATTTTTTGGTGAAGATCCGTGGATTTGATAAATTTGCAGGGACTGTAAAGATGCTGTGTATTCATTGCATAATATTCAATAATTTAAATAATTTAAATCATTCAATCGCATGAAATCATTCTTTGGATTGATAGCCTTGTCGGCGGTTATGCTGACGGGCTGGTGTGATGCTTCAGCGGCGAATTTCACCGTCGGCGGCATCAAATACACCTCCATCACCGACCCGTCGGGCAGCGCAAACGGTACCTGTAAGGTTGCCTGGCAGACCCAGGGTATTTCGGGTGATGTCGTGATTCCCGACAATGTCACCTACGGCGGGAATGTCTACGATGTGGTGGAGATTGCAAGCCACGCTTTCGATGCCTACGAAGACTACGACATCGAAATCACTTCGCTCAAAATCGGTAACAAAGTCACTAAAATCGGTTCATCGGCCTGCGCCGACCAGTATTACCTCAAATCGGTGACTTTCGGTGAGAACGTCGAGACTATCGGTGGCTCGGCTTTCTCGGAGTGCAGCCTCGAATCGGTGGTGCTCCCCTCAAAACTCAAATCTGTCGGCTCGAATGTGTTTTACAACAATATGTCGATGCGGTCAGTCACCCTCAACGAGGGTCTCGAGGAGATTAAATCGTTCGCTTTTTACAAGTGCAACAACCTGACCACTCTCGACATCCCCGCGAGCCTCACCTCGATTGACTTCGCGGGCAACGCCTTCGGCGGATGCACCAACCTTCAGGCCATCAACGTGGCCCAGGGTAACACCTCCTACTCGTCGGCCTCGGGAATAGTCTATAATGCCGCCGGTACCGAACTGATCTTCTGCCCGGCCGCACTAGCAGCAGAGAATCTTACTTTCCCCGCCGCGCTGACCAAAATCGGTACCAACGCTTTCAAAAACAACACGTCAATCAAGACAGTCACCTTCCCCGCGTCACTCACCGAAATCGGCAACAACGCCTTCTCGGGCTGTACCGGTATCACCACGCTCGCCTTCCCGGCATCGCTGCAGAAAATCGGCGAATACGCTTTTTCAGGCTGCACCGGCGTGTACGATATCGCCCTCAACGAAGGTTTGCAGACGGTCGAAATCTCTGCTTTCAAGGGGTGTACCGCACTGACCACCATAAAGATACCTGCTTCGGTAACGACGTGGAAATGGTCGGCCACAATCAATTGCACGAACCTCGCAGCGTTTGAGGTCGCCGCTGGAAGCACCTCCTATCATACCGACGGCCCCTCGCTTATCGAGGACGCCACGGCCACCCTTCTGCAGTATGCCCCCGCAGCACCGGCACAATATTATAAGGTGCCCGACGGTGTTACAAAGATTAACGCCTTCGCCTTCGACGGCGTAAAGGCCCTGAAAATACTCGACACAAATCAGGTGTTGGAACTCGGCAACGATGCCATCTGCGTACTCGATGAGCTTACCGACCTGACACTCGGGGCGGCCACCTCCGCCCTCGGAGGGGGTGCCGTGGAGTTGTGTCCCAAACTGCAGAACATCCGCCTGTATTCAACCATGATCCCCGAGTGGGCCGGCTCGCGCGACCCCTTCTCCACCTCGGTGATGGAGAACGTCAACCTCTATGTGCCCGATGTAGCTGTGACCGACTACAAGCAGAATATGCTGTGGGGCAATTTCGTAAACATCCTCCCTATGAGTCAGGCGCCCGAAATCGACGTGCCGGGCTCTGACCCGTCCCCGGTGGCCCACGCCTACCAGATGGGTTCCGAAAACGATAAATGGGGCTTTGTGCACTTCCCGGCCGACGACCTCTCGAGCCTCACTATCGACAAGGCAACCTACGAGAACGACGACCAGATTGGTGCCGGCGAATATGTCGACGGTAAATATTACACCTACACCCTGAGCTACGACGCATACTTCGGCGACGGTCTCGAACCCGCCGACTTCGCGGTTTACAACGCCGCCGACTTCTCGCTGCTGCGCTCCGTTCCCACCGATATGCCGGGACGCGTGGTCGATATGGCCTACGACTATGTGCACAACGTGATGTACGCCCTCGTTGAGGAGGGTCGCGGCCAGGACAGCTACCTCGGCAAGACGCGCCTCTGCATCGTCGACCTCACCACCGGCAGCCTTACCCCCGTGGGCGACCCCGGCGACATCACCGCGCAGAATGGCTACGGCAACACCGTCGAGGAGCATTTGGTAGCCCTCGCCGCCGACCCCGCCGACGGACAGCTCTATGCCATGGGCGAATACCGCCAGCTGTACAAGCTCGACTCAACCACCGGCCTGGCATCAGCAGTGGGCGCACGCAACCGTGTCGCAATATATAACGACTTCCAGTCGATGGCTTTCGCCCCCAACGGCAAACTCTATCACGTACAGCGTCATCCCGATTACGAGTATTTCATGGAAATCAACCCCCTGTCGGGTGATCTCATCAATCCTGTCACCGGCCAGCCGGTTACCGTCAATGCCGACTTCACCAACAACGCCGCGCGTTTCCCCAACGACCCGCAGCTCACCGGCCTCTATTTCGAGGGGCATAACTATGTGAATGTTGTTCCGCAGGCAGTTGGCTCGCTCAAAGCTAAGACTTCCGACGACAATCCTCACAATATCAACCTTACATGGACTCTCCCGACCACCAACGGCGACTCATCGGCTGCCACTCTCAAAGCCATCCGCATTTACCGCCTCGGTGCTGCCGGGCGCATGGTGGAAATTACCCCCGACCGCACATCGTACACCGACACAGGCGTGCCTGACGGCGATATTTATTACCTCGTGGCTGCTGTTTCGGCCGATGGTCAGGGCTTCCCCGCTACGGCTACCGCTTTCGGAGGTGCCGACCAACTTAAGGCCGTTACAGACCTCACGGCCACTCTCGACGGCAAAGAGGTGACCCTCACATGGACCGCTCCTACCGAAACAGTCTCCGGCGGACACACTGATTTCGACAACATTACCTACACAGTTCTGATGAAGCGCGGGTCGGAGGCCTCGCTCGCGGCCGAAAATGTCACCGCTACATCATGCAAGGTAAGCCTCTCGGCCAACGGCGTTTACACATTTGTTGTAACCCCGAGGAGCTGTGGTGTGGAGGGCCTTCCCGCAGAGTCGAACCAAGTGACTCTCGAAGGCACCGAATCGCTGCCCTACGCTACCGGTTTTGAGGATGCCGACGGCGGTACGCTCTGGACCGCGATAAATGTCAGCGAGGGTTACGGCACCGGATGGAGTATCCAGACCGGCTATGCCTACCAGCAGCTCGACGGCAAATTCGCCCAGTTCAAGACCGGCGGCTCCGACTATATTCCCGCCGCCGACTGGTTCATCTCGCCGTTAATCAACTGTCCTGCCGGAAAATACGAACTTACCTACTATCAGAATGGCGGCAGCATCGACACCCATTCCTACAAGGTGTTTATCTTGCCCGTCTCGGTCAATGTCAACGATGCCGTCAAGGAGATTTACAGCGTCGAAAACGCCAAGATATATACCGAAGAAGAAATCAACAACCACTACGTGCCGGTCAAGATAGAGTTTACCCTTGAAGCCGCAGGCGAGAACCGCATCGCCTTCAAGGGTATAGGTGCATCGACCTACGCAACCCTCAAACTCGACAACCTGCGTCTCAACTGCGTGGAGCCTGCCGGTGTGGAGAACGTCACAGCCACAGAGTCGGCGCCCATTATCCTTCAGGGCAACCGCGCCATCTGCGAAGGCGCCGATGAAATCGCCGCCTTCGACCTGGTCGGACGCCTCGTGACCCGTACCGACGGCGACACCCTCATCCTCGCTCCGGGCACCTACATAGTCCGTGCCGGCGCCGCTGTCGCCAAAGTAATAATACGCTGATACCCCCCGTATTCCCCATCTGCAGAGGCTGTGCCGAAATTCTTCGGCGCAGCCTCTGCTTGTAATTGATGTCAGATACAGTGGCGGTTTTATGCAATATGCATATTTTTTGAAAATATGAGCTGAATATTCTTGCATAATATGCTCGTTAGTTCGTATCTTTGTCCCAGTACTAAACCAATTCAACCCACATTTATGAAACTAAGGTAGGGATATTCAGAAAATAGATAACTAATTGTTTGGCAGAGTCATAGGTTCCTTGTAACTTTACAAAGAACCCCCGATGGACCCATCACGGGCTGATTCGGGGGTAAAATCAATTAAATTTTCATCGTGAAGTTACAAAAAATCGGCGACATACAGCCAACATTACCGTTTACGGAATACGATTTTCTGAAAAATTTCGTGAGAGCTTCGCCGTCAGCGAACTCGGACGCATCCATGCCATGCTTCCGCTCAAGGAGATGGCCGAAGAACTGGCATCGCATTTTCCAAAGAAGCATCCGCAGGGCAATACGCCCATGTTCCCTCCCGAGGGTGAGGTGGCGCTGATGTTCCTCAAGCCCTACACCGGGCTGTCGGACGACGGCCTGGTGGAGATGCTCAATGGCAGCCTCCACATGCAGATGTTCTGCGGAGTCCTCATCGACCCGTCGCGTCCGATTAAAGACGGCAAAATCGTCAGTGCCATCCGCAACCGTCTGGCTCCGGCGCTCGACATCGTCAAGCAGCAAGGTGTCCTTTACGGCAAGTGGAAATCACTCTTGAACGACAAGGACTTGTGTATGAGTGACGCCACCTGCTACGAAAGTCATCTACGCTATCCGACCGACATAAAGCTGATGTGGGAGTGCTGCCAGTGGCTGCACGCTTTGTTGCACAAAATAAGCC
The DNA here is from genome assembly GCA_029007645.1 of Bacteroidales bacterium. Lineage (GTDB taxonomy): Bacteria > Bacteroidota > Bacteroidia > Bacteroidales > Muribaculaceae > Lepagella. The sequence goes on along the minus strand of JAQXIE010000007.1, from coordinate 1,155 downwards.
GGGAAATGGGCGAACGGCTGTCCCGAAGCAAATACAACGACATCGCAAAAGACCGTCTGGCATACGCCAAGCAGCGCAAACCCAAGAAATCGGCCACACGCCGCATGTAGCGCCGTCTTCTCGGTCTGTTGGGTAAAATCATCAGCCAATGGAACAGCCTGTGTCGGCAGTACGCTCCACTGATCTCTCTGACTGCGGAGCAGCAAAAGCGAATAATGGCAATCAAAGAAGTATACCGTCAGCAAACCGACCACTTCAATAAAAAGGAGGTGAAGCACCGCATCGTCTCAATCGACCGCCCGTACATCCGTCCGATTGTACGCGGCAAGGAGAACAAGCGCGTAGAGTTCGGAGCGAAGGTCAACAACATACAGATTGACGGCATATCGTTCATCGAGCACCATTCCTTCGAGGCCTTCAACGAGGGAACGCGCCTGAAGCAATGCGTTGAATACCAGCAGTCATTGACCGGCGTCCCGGTCACACGCATCGGCATGGACACAATCTACGCAAACAACGAAAACCGCAAATACTGCACCGAAAACTCCATCACGACCAACTTCGTCCGCAAAGGCCCCAGACCCAAAGACGAGCCTGCGGAAATCTCATCGGCACGCCGCATAATCGGCAATCTGCGGGCTACCGTAATGGAGGGCAGCTTCGGAAATCAGAAACAGCACTACGGTGTCGGTCGCATCGCAGCCCGAAACCGTCGCAGCGAGACCCTGCAACTGTTCTTCGGAATCCATATGGCCAATGCCGCCACCCTCGCTGCCCGGCAGCTCGCCGCCGAACTCAAGGCCAAAGAGAAGAAACGAGCCTGAAGAAAATATCTGCGAAATTACCCACGAATATCCATCGAGGGCGTTTCGTCGTGCCCGTATCTCATCCTTTTTTGCCAATTTGGCCTGTGAGAATCAAAAAAACAAAGTACAACCGTCAATCAGGTGGGTTTATCGCTTTCACGGAATGTTTGCCGCAACTATGCGGTGTCCATTAACTGAATATCCCTAATTTATAAATCGCTCGACAAATGCAGCCGCTGAATCGCTCAACTCAAAGATTAAGCACTTCCGTTCGCAATTGCATGGGGTCTCCGACCTGCCGTTCTTTATCTACCGTCTGACGGTCATCTTCGGTTAGCCCTGCCACGGA
>JAQXIE010000006.1 GCA_029007645.1 Bacteroidales bacterium | reverse complement strand
ACCCTCCCCTCCAGCAGACCTTCGAGAACGAGCTGCAGGACTATGTGACGCGCAACACGCGACTGAACATTGTTGACGGGAACGCCGATTTCGACCTCCGCGGCGAAATCACCGGCTACAGCCTTTCGCCCCAGGCCGTCGGCACCGACGCCTATGCCACCGAGACCCGCCTCACCATCACGATCCATGTGGTTTATACCGACAACAAGAATCCTGCCAACAATCTGGATCAGTCGTTCTCGGCATACCGTCAGTTCTCGTCGTCGCTGATGATCACCGATGTGCAGGACGAGCTGTGTCAGCAGATCTCCGAGGAACTTGTTAACCTGATTTTCAACGCAACCTTCGGCAACTGGTAATATGACTGCAGAAGAAAGTTTTAAGAAATATCCGTATTTCATCCATCCGGCCATTGTGGCACTGAAAGATGCCGAGGGGGATGAGCGGCGCACGCTGCTGCGCCGCATCGCGGCCGCAGTCGGTCCCGAAACAGCCTTGCGCACTCTGATCGGGGTCGACCCCGAGGAATTCCGCGATTTCTACGGCACGGCCGAACAGCCGTCGCCCGACACGGATTCGACCATCTCGCAGTTTCTCGACCGGTTCGACCCCAATCCGGCTCCGGCCGCCGGTGTCGACGACCTGCCCATCCCCGTCGCCCCGCCGGCCATCGACTATGCGGCGACAATGCTCGCCGACGACGCGGCCGACGATATGCCCGACGACCCTACTGCCGACCTGCTTTCCTCCTTCCTGAACCCCGCGAAAGAGCCCGATGATGCCGAAGAAGCACAATGCGACAATGAACCCGCTGTCGATCAGGAGGATAAGCCTGCGGAAATCCAGCACGAAAACGAACAGCTGTCCGAAACGCTGGCTCGCATCATGATCAAAAACGGCAATTATCGCAAGGCGCTGGAAATTATTACCGAGCTCAATTTGAAAAATCCAAAAAAAAGTATTTACTTTGCAGACCAAATACGGTTCCTTAACAAACTGATTCAAACACAGTCGCGTTGAGGGCCCGCAACAATAGCAAAATAACCATAATTAGAAATGTATATTTTTCTCAGCATCCTGATTGTCATAGCATCCATCCTGCTGATGGGCGTTGTGCTGATTCAGAAATCCAAGGGAGGCGGTCTCGCTTCCGATTATTCCAGCGGAAACCAGTATCTGGGTTACCGCAAGACCACCGACTTCATTGAGAAGGCAACATGGGGTCTGGCTATCTTCATCACAGTGATGTCCATTTGCGCATCGTTTACAGTAAAAACCCCGGTCAACGTATCGAAAATTGAGGCGGCCGCACCGACACCCAACGCCGCAGCTCCCGCCCCCGCAGCAGTTCCCGGCACACCCGCCGCTACCCCTGCTCCGGCTCCCGCCACTCCGGCTAACTAATCCGCTTTTCCCAACAAAACATATGGGACATACCTCCGGTATGCCCCACATTTTTGTACCCGTTCATAACGTATTTCGCGCCGACACCCTCCTCCAGAAACGCATCCACGCCCTCCTGCCGACAATCTGACTCACCCCCGCTACATACGGCTCACAACATTGCAACTTTCAAGGCTCTAAACTGGCGGCAAAGCACAATCTGTTAGAATTTTAAAGATATCCAGGCACGGAACTGACGGCAAAGCAAAATCTGTTAGAATTTTAAAGATATCAAGGCACGGAACTGACGGCAAAAGCGAAGCTTTTAGCCTACACTGAACTTACAGATTTACACAGAATTAGCCATAAGGCTGCTTGTGTGTAATAATTTTGCCGTTGTCACAGACCTGCTGACGCAGGTGCCGGAACTTGCTCAGAATCCTCCGCGATGATTCAGTTTCCAATAGAAAAAGGAGGCCGCCCCGAATGAGACGACCTCCATCCATACTGATATAACCTACGTCAGTAGATTCTATCTGAAAACTTACATCCGGACGCGGCTACTTCCGTTGTTGTCGACGCGGATCACGACCTGGCCCTTGGCGGGCTTCATCAGTCGTTGACCCTGCAGATTGTAATAACGGACTTCCGGACCATCCATATTCACATTATTGATGCCCGTGCCTATATCCACCTTGCCTGAACGCGAGGTTTTAGCCTCGACCACCATCCATTTGCTATCATCGTCGGCAGGTTGCATATACAGTCTGACAAGATAATTTGCACTGATATCCACAGGATCCTCGGCCCACTCATTGGGAACTGCTCCATGATCGGTATAGATCCAGTTGCCGTCATATCGCTGCTCGGCACCGCACGAATTACATGCCCAGGTATCAACCACAGGACTCATACCGGAGTGATGAACCAGCTCCATCTCCTCTTCATCAGCAAGGGCTTTGACGCCTGCTGCCGAGTTCGAAGGGGTAATCGTCATGCTGCGCCATACTCCGATCCGATGCTGCGACGCCGAAGGACGCTCATCTCCGGTATAGAATATCTTATCCAGATCATAGGGTTCCAATGTGATGTCGGTAGCGAAGATAGCCGGATTTTCCATCCCTACGTGCTCAGGATGATCAGCTGGGCGGAATGACGTGTCATCGGCCGTAAGGTTGAGATGCGCCAGACCCGGAACGGATACTATACGCGAGCCGAACACACCGCGGCCTTCCGTCTTGGTCACAATCTGGAAACTCGAGCCCTCGGAAGCGCCGGCGCCGCTTTGCACGATCATATCGCCTTCAGCCTTGCCCGGGTCGCCGTTGATGCTGATTGTCTCCCATTCGGCCTTGTCATTGGGATTGGTACGCGATGCTATCTGATAGGACGTGATTTCCTTCACAACAGGAACCGTGGCGCCGTTCTCTTTCTGGATCTTGTGGTTCACATGAGCGGGATTACTCAGAGCATAATGTACCTTGAGCGTTCCGTCTGCATTAAACGGAGTGGAGAGCGGCAGAGAATGGTCGGTATCGGCCTCAATCTGCTCAAGCGTATAATAACCGTCAAAATCAATCGAGGGCACTACCATCGTGGCATGCACGGTCACGGGATTGGGAGATTCATAACTATTGTTATCCACTCCTGTAGCCAGACTTGAGCTTCCCGAGCCTTCGGCCACCGTGTAAGATATCCCTCCGTCAAGCCTCAGCGTGTAAACATATCTGTCAGGCACACCAGGAGAACTCAGATCGGGCGAATCAAACTCATCGACATATACAAACCAGGAGCGCGCGCCAAGAGCCTCGTTAAGACCAAGACGGTGCGAGCTTTCCTTATTGAAATAGAGCTTGGAATGTTGGTTGGCATATACTTCGCGATAGGTATTTTCCGCAACCTCATAATCAATGGTACCATACGTCTCTTTCAGATCCACAACCGTTCCGTCAGCCTTTGTGACCTTGACATCGCAGGCGATTGCCGGTTCATCAGTGTTAATGTTGCCGTCATTGATTGAAGGAACTTCCGTCGGAACTCCAATCTCGATCTTTGCAATCTCCTCATTGTCACGATAGAGATGGTAGACCGTAGGGCCGGCTATATTGAGATCGCTCTGTACGATTTCCCAGCGCAGCATGGTACTGTACTTGTTGTAAGTATCACCAGGTTCGAATGTGGAGTGAATATCTCCGAGAATATTCAGACCCTCTTTGGGATCATGGAGCTCGTTGATGTTGAACAGCTTACCGTAGCCCTTCTCGACCAGCTTGTATTTCATGTCGCGAGATACCTTGAGCCAGCCTTTGTCCGTTCCGCGGTCGGGACCTTCATATGCGGCTATATCCTCAGCCCCCATTTTAATTTGAAAGTCTGAAGCTCTGAGCAGCGGATCTTTGTCGAAGCAATCGGAAGATATTGCCAATATGTTATTATTGGGGTTTGACAAGAAGATAAGACGATTCAGCGTTGTACAACCTGCAAAAATACCCTCGGCCGACAAGTCAGTAGGAATGCCAAAGAATGCCGTGACGTTCGAGTTGCCATAGAATGCCCGTGCATCCAGCTTGGTCTTGCCGTCGGTCTTGCCATAATAATGAGTCATTGACGAACATCCCTCAAAGCCCGACACTCCTACATGCGAGAAGACTGAATTAGGAGTGTTCAGAACAGTCATCTTGCGATTGTTCATGAATGCCGAGTCAGGTACTTCCTGCAAACTCTCGAATTGATATGTCTTGGCGGTTGTGCAATTGCGGAATGCACGCTTTCCGATGGCCGACACTGTCGGCAAGTTGAACTCCGTAACATTATTGCAGTCCTCGAATGTCTCATCGGGCAATACGGTAATATATGGTTTGACCCCGACCGTTCCACCGATTCCACTTGCTTTGAAAACGCCTTTGCCGAGTTCAGCCTTCGATTCCGGCCACATTATACCTCCCGCATTCTTACAATCACGGAACGCATAATTGCCTATCTTGGCCGGCACATCAGGCCAGCTTATATAATGGATTCCTGTTGCCATAAAGCAGGAATCGCCGAGTTCTATGCCTGTGCGGTCGGACTGTTCCCACTTTACACTTTCCATCTTGGTACAATTGGCATAAAGGCGTGCGGGAATCTTGTCCATCCATGCGGGGATCGTACCTTCGGTCATCCGGCCGTTACCCTCGAACAGGCCGCGGCCGATTATCAGATCTTCGCCGGCTGCATTTTTACCGTTTTCGGGCCATATCACCTTGGTGATGGTATTGCCGTCAGGTCGTTTTGTTTCGGCTTCCATGTTAACGGAACCGGAGAAGGCAAAGTCCCCCCATTCCTGCACCTGATTGAACGGGGATTTGGTCATATCCAACACATTTCCTTCTTCAGTACCGTTGTCAAGGTCGAGATTGATACAATTACGGAACGCCTGGGCTCCGATACTCTTCAAGTTGGCAGGCCATTTCACAGTTGTCAGACTTGTCCAGCCCATGCATATACCGTTGGGAATCTCAGTCATGCAATCGGGGAAACTGACGGACTTGATTGAAGTGACACCGCTGAGGATCTTGTCTCCGATGTTGTAATCGCAGCTCTTAAACTCCACAGCCCCGATTCGCGCATATGCAAAGGCCTTGTCATCGATCTGAACGTCAGGACCGATTTCAAGTTTATTGATGAAGAATTGCCCATCAGGAAGTTCCACACCTCCCCTGGTAAATGCTTCTTCTCCAATATGCGTCACCGTCTCAGGCAACGAACCGCCCACACTCAACATAAAGGCATTCTGGAACGCTAACGCCAGAATTTCCGTGGTATTGGGAGCAAATGTTACACTCTTCAATTTTCCACAGTTCATCAGAAATGAATTCGGAATGACCGTAAGCCAGTCGGGAAAGCAAAAGGTTTCCATAGAGTTGCCCGCAAAAACCATGGTGCCGAATTTTATCGACGTGCGGCCATCGGAAAGAGTTGACGGCATAGTCACGGATTCCATACGGTTTCCACAGAATGCAGCATGCCCAAGCTCCTTTATTGTAGAAGGAATTACAACA
>JAQXIE010000005.1 GCA_029007645.1 Bacteroidales bacterium | reverse complement strand
GCGTCACGTCGCGGAGCACCTGCAGATTGCCGTAGGATTTACATATGTTTTTTATTTCCAGCATATTTCATCGATAACTTTGGATGATAGGAAGATGCCGAACAGGGCCGGTATCGTTGCTATTGTGCCGAACGACGACCGTTTGTTGCGCTCGTCCAGAGGGATCACGGAATGCCGTTCGGGGCGCTCGGTGCTTGCCACGACAGTCAGGCCGCGGCGTATTCCGGCTTTGCGGAGCCGCTGGCGCACCACGCGGGCCAGGCCGTCGTCGCGGGTCTCCGAGATGTCGAAGTAGCCCACCTTCGAGGGATCGAGACGTCCGCCGGCGCCCATAGAGCTGATTATCGGTATGCCGCGCCGCAGACATTCCAGGATCAGCGTCATCTTGGGCGCCACCGTATCGATGGCGTCGATGACGTAATCGAACTCCCGGTCGAGCAACGCGGGGATGTTGTCGGCATCAAGGTATTCCTGGATCGGCCGGACGTCGATTTCGGGGTTAATGGCCCTGAAGCGGTCGGCGAAAAGCCACACCTTGGACTCGCCCACGGCGTCGGAGGTGGCTATGATCTGGCGGTTGATATTGCTTACGGCCACATTATCGGCGTCGACCAGAGTCAGATGGCCCACGCCCGAGCGGGCGAGCATTTCGGCGGCATAACCGCCGACCCCGCCGACTCCCGCCACGAGCACACGCGCACGGGCCAGCCGGCCCACGGCCTCCTCGCCCAGCAACGTCAGCGTCCGCGAATTCCAGACCTCCGCCACGCCCATCAATAGCCGGTCCCCTGAAGCCAGCTCCCCTTGAAACCGGTCTCCTCAAGCGTCTTGATCACTTCGGCGGCATGCTCCGAATCCTCCGGAACGCCATGCACCTCCAGCACCTTATCGGCGTTCTCGAGATCCATGCTCCATTCGGCGTTGGGGAATTTACGGCCCACAGCCTCCAGTATTTTCGCTTTGCAGCCCTCGCAACGGGCATTTGTCTTGAATTTCATATCTTCCTATGATTGTCGGCCCGAGGGCCGTGACTAATTATCTTAAACGCAACGAGTTGGTTACCACACAGACGCTACTCAGTGCCATTGCCGCCGAAGCGAAAATGGGCGTAAGCAGGAATCCCACCGGATAGAGCGCGCCGGCGGCAATCGGTATGCCGATGGTGTTGTAGATAAACGCCCAGAACAGGTTCTGATGTATAATTCGCAGCGTGCGGTGCGACAGGTCGATTGCCTCGGGCAGAGCGGCCACATTGCCGCCGGCCAGCGTCAGCTGGGCCGTTTCTACAGCGATATCCGTACCCCCGCCGATGGCTACCGACACATCGGCGTCGGCCAGGGCCTCGGCATCGTTGATGCCGTCGCCCACCATGGCCACTACATGGTGCTCACGACGGTAGCGCTGCACGGTGGCGAGCTTGTCAGCGGGAAGCACCTCGGAATAGACGGTGTCGATTCCCACCTCGCGGGCCACGCGGTCAACGCGCTCGCGCTTGTCGCCGCTGAGCAGCACCGGCATGATGCCGCGCGCCTTAAGTTTGGCTATCATTTCAGCCGCGCCCGGACGCACCTTGTCTTCCGGGCCGGTGGTCAGCGTACCGGTCTTGTCAAAAATCACCGTGTCGACCTTCGAGATACGTTCCAGAGCCGCGGCATCCTTGATGAGGATTCCGGAGGAAGCACCCTTGCCGATGCCGACCATTATAGCCGTGGGCGTGGCAAGGCCCAATGCGCACGGACATGCGATCACCAGCACCGAGATTGCGCATACAAAGGCCTGCGGCAGCAGATTGGGAGCGACGATCATCCATATCACGAACGTCAGGAGCGACAGAGCCATGACGGTCGGCACGAATATGGCGCTGACCTTGTCGACGGTGCGCTGCACGGGAGCCTTCGAGCTTTGCGCCCTGCGCACGCTGGCGATGATGCGCGCCAGTTCGGTAGCCGCACCTACACGGCGCGCCGTGGCCGTGGCCCGGCCCCCGACACAGAAGGTGCCGGCGAAAATCTTGTCACCGGGATTCTTCACCACCGGCTCCGATTCGCCGGTCAGCATGCTCTCGTCAATCGTGATACTGCCCTCGGCTACCTCGCCATCGACAGGCACGCGGTCGCCGGGAACTATTTCCACGGTGTCGCCGGGCAGCAGTCCCTTGGCTTTGTCGGGTTCCAGAGCCATCAGCGCGCGCAACGCGTCGCCTGTGTGACGCCGGCTGCGCGCCTCCATGTACTTGCCCGTCAGCACGAACGCGATAATCATGGCCGCACCCTCGTAATAGACGTCGGCACGCATTCCCCGGTCCTCCAGGACCTGCGGAAATATGGTGTTGAATACTGAGAAGAGGAAACTGATCAGCGTGGATACGGCCACGAGCGTGTCCATGCTCGGAGCCTTGACTGCCATGGCCTTGAAGCCTCGGCGGTAGAAGTCGAGACCGCAGTAGAACATGACGACGAGCGTCATGACCATGTAGATCCGGTTCTCGGCCGGGAAATGCACGTGGACCATGCATAGCACCGACATCGGGATCGTGATGGCCCAGGCCACGATCATGCGGCGGCGCAGGTCGCGCAGACTGCGCAGTTCTTCCTGTTCGGCCTCGCGGATTGCCTGAGCTTCGTCATATTCGACTATCAGGGTGAAGCCGGCCGAGTCGACGGCCCGCGCCATCTCTTCGGGATCGGTCACGGCCGGATCCCACGACACGGTGACGTTGGC
>JAQXIE010000004.1 GCA_029007645.1 Bacteroidales bacterium | reverse complement strand
GGTGATGATAGCAATTGGGCTCCACCTCTTCCCATTCCGAACAGAGAAGTTAAACCAATTCACGCCGATGGTACTGCGAAAGCGGGAGAGTAGGTAATCGCCTCCTTAAGAAGAGCCGACTTTTAAGTCGGCTCTTTTTTTCAGATCTTTTTTTCAGCTCTTTATTTTTGAAGTTAAACCAATTCACGGATCAGCGGATTTTTCCGGTGCATAGCGTTTTTCTTACTTAGACGACGTGGACGTCGTCATTCCAGTAGGCAACTGGAGCGGTGACGTCCACGTCGCCAATATCGCCAGCTACTAACGGCGGTGTCCACACCGCCATAAAAATGCCATGCACCGGAAAAATCCGCTGACCCGCATTTAGTCCATGGTCTAAAGAACGGCAAAGGCAGGTGGCTCTGATTTAACCTATTTTTGGAATCAAATTTACGGAAATTTTGTTATATAAAGCAAATATCTTAATTTTGCAGGACTGAAAAACCAAAATACTGAATCAAGTAATACCAATACAAAACACTATGAAAAAATTTTTACTCGCAATGGGCGTTGCCGCCCTTGGTATTCTCGGTGCGAATGCCACTGAGTATACGGTGTTCGATATCTCGAACGCCGGAGAATGGACAGGTGACGGCGCAGGCTGGAGCCGAGCAAAGGATGCCAACGGATTCACAATCACAACCCAGAAGGTAAGTACGACAGCAACCAATCTGGTAAGTCCGGCCGACAACAAGAATTCCTGGAGAGTCTACAAGGGAACTTCATTCACGATCACATCTGAGAGCGTGGATATGAAATGTATCGCCATAACATACGATACTTACAACGATAACCAGTATATTGGCACGATGACGCTTTCCGATGGATGGACAGGCGCTCTGACAGAGAATCTCTACACTTGCACCAACGCTGCCGGAAGCAAGACTTTCACCGGATTGGCCGAGGAGAAGCAGCTTCGTATCAAGAAGGTAGTTGTCAGCGACGAGGCTACGATCGCTCCTCCCACGGTGACTGAAGTCAACAGCATCAAGGAAATTCTGGCAGTGTCATCCGACAGCCAGGTCAAGGTGAACTTCCCGATGACAGTGGCATTCGTACGCTACAACAATGTTTACGCATGCGATGCTGCGGGTGATTTCATCCAGCTGTACGGCGCCAATGAATATGCCACTGGCAATATCATCCCTGCCGGCTATAATGCCACCTACAAGCTTTATCAGGGAGCAACTCCGGAGCTGGAACCCGTGACCACATTCCCCGCATCGACCGAGAACGGCTCATTTACACCCAAGGTTGTCGCCGCTGCTGACGTGACTACAGCACTTGTGAACAATGTCATTGAGATCGACAGGGTAGAGTTTGCTGCCGAAACTCCGAGCGCCAAGGAAAACTTTACTGGCACGAGCGACGGCGTGACGCTGAATTTCCGCAACAACTACGAGCTGGCATCCGTACCGGCCGGCACATACGACATGCTGGTACTGGTAACCGTATATCAGGATGCTCCTTCGATCTACGTGATCAGCTACGATGCCAAGAGTGCTGGCGTGAAAGGTGTGACGGTTGCAAACGGCGCTGTAAAGTATTACAACATGCAGGGCGTGCGCATCGACAAACCCGAGAAGGGCCTCAACATTGTAGTTAAGGATGGCAAGAGCATGAAAGTGATGTTCTGAAGTCGTTGATACAACAGATAAAAGGAATCGCGGTCCACTGTGGCCGCGATTTTTTTTATGTGGTTTTTTTTGTTAAATTTGTGCAATGAAAGCATAATGTGCTTTTAAAGTGATGCCGATTAAATGGCAAAATGAGCACTGGAGGTGTTGTCTGGTTGCAAAAGGATAATGAAACTATGGAAATTCAGGCCGAAGGATTGAAATGTGGGGAAATCGGGACGCTGACGCGTCTTGAGGAAGTGCCTACCGACAAGCATCCGAAGATATTGATTATCTACACCGGAGGTACGATTGGTATGACGGAAAATCCTGCCACGGGCAGACTTGAACCTTACAATTTCGATTATCTAATAGAAAATGTGCCGAAGTTGAAGCGGTTGAATTACGACATGGATTATTTCCAGTTTGAGCATCCGCTTGACTCCTCATCGATTAAGCCGGTACATTGGGACATGATGGCGAAGGTGATAGAGGAGAACTACCACAGTTACGACGGCTTTGTGATTTTGCACGGCACAGACACAATGGCATATACATCGTCGGCGCTGAGCTATATGCTCGAGAACGTGCGCAAGCCGGTGGTGATAACCGGCAGCCAGCTGCCTGTGGGGGAGGTGCGCAACGATGGCGAGGAGAATCTGATCACGGCCATTCAGGTGGCGGCCGCCCTGGACGAAACCGGACAGCCGATGGTTCAGGAAGTATGCATCATGTTTGATGATTACCTGTGGCGCGGCAACCGGAGTACAAAATATTCGGCCGACAACTTCAATGCTTTCAAGAGCAACAATTTTCCGAGGTTGGCCAAGATCGGCCTTGGGATATCTTTCCGCGAGGATGCTCTGTGGCGTCCGCATACGGATGATCCGTTGCGCGTGCATTACGGCATGGATCCCAACATTATGTGTCTGAGCCTTTTCCCCGGACTGCAGGTGGACTTTGTAAGATATTTCCTCAGCGCGCCCGGTCTCAAGGGAGTCGTGCTGAAAACATACGGCGCGGGGAATGCGCCGACCGACCGCCATTTCCTCGAGGCGCTGCGCGAGACTGTCGACCGAGGCGTGGTCATAGTCAATGTGACGCAGTGCAACAACGGAATGGTGGACACCACGCTCTATGAGACCGGCAAGGGACTGGCCGAGGCCGGAGTGATATCGGGGCGCGACCTGACCACGGAGGCCGCCATAACGAAGCTGATGTTCCTGTTTGCGCGCAATTATGACGCGGAGACGGTGAAACGCATGATGATGACGCCGCTGGTTGGCGAAATGCACGAATGAGATGGACGAGAGCGGCAACAACTCCAGGAGCATACCGGTAGGTGATCCGTCGGATTGGCGGCTCGTTATGGTGATTTCGCGCCATGGCATGGAGGCCTATCTGCGCAATGTCGAGAATCCGATGTCGGATGTCGAGACAATGTTCAGGCTCAGCTGGGAGGGGGACGACGACAACCTGCTGTCGCGTATCGAGAATGCCGTTTACGATCATCCCCAGCTGCTTGACGATTTTGCCGCCGACATAGCGATCGAGACAAACCGGGTGCTGTGGGCTCCCGAGGCCGTTGTGGACGGCGACGACGATCCCGGCGAAATGATATTCAAGGAAGTCTTTGCGGCCGACGACGATGACATAATGCGGGATTACGCCGACGGCTGCGTGTGTCTCTACACGTTGGCGCCGGGTCTGCAGAGCTTTCTGCAGCGCACTTTCCCCGGAGCGCGCATCCGCTGCCATCAGTCGGTACTGGTGAGACGGCTTGGAGAGCGTACAGCCGACATGCCCCGGGTATATATCGACGTGCGTCGCAATGAGGCCGATTACATAGTGATGGACGGCCGACGGCTGCTTCTGGCCGTGACCCACGACTGGCACGACAAGGAGGATATCCGCTACCATCTGTTCAATATCCTGGAAGTGTACGGGCTGGATCCGAAGGCCGTGCATGTCTCGCTGTCGGGCGAGCGGGAAATAAGGAACGAACTTGTGCAGGAACTGCGCCGGGAAGTGGCTTATGTGATGATGACGCTGGTGCCCGGAATCGCGGTCAAGGCCGGAATGTCGCTGACCGCGGCTATGCTGATGAGAACATGAGGATAATAAGAGGTAAATACGGAAGGCGCCGCTTTGATGTTCCGAAAAACATCACGGCGCGCCCTACAACCGATTTCGCACGTGAGAACCTGTTCAACGTGCTTGATAACCGTGACGAGATCGAGGGCAGCAGGGTTCTGGACCTGTTTGCAGGAACAGGAGCCATAAGCTGGGAGTTCGTGTCGCGCGGAGCCGCGGAGGTGACGGCTGTCGAAGAGGCTCCGGTGCAGGGCCGGTTCATCCTGTCGGTCAAGGAGAAACTCGGCGACACGGTGCTGAAGCTGTTGCGTGGCGATGTGTTCCGCTTTCTGGCCAAGCCGCGTGGCTGTTATGACGTGGTTTTTGCCGATCCGCCCTACAATCATCCCCGTTTCGGCGAAATTCCGGAGCTGATCATGCGTTCCGGCGTGGCGAAGCCCGGAGGCCTGGTGATTGTGGAGCACAGCGGAAGTTTTGATTTCAGCGGCCTGCCGGAGTTTATGGAGCGTCGCAGTTACGGCAGTGTGAATTTCAGCTTTTTCAGAACGGCGGCCGTACCGGTCGACGACGATAATGAAGATAAGGAAACTGAACAATAATTATGGACAAAAACATAAGACTTGACAAGATAGAGGATGCCATCGAATCGTTTCGCAAGGGCGAGATGGTTATAGTGGTTGACGACGAGGACCGCGAGAACGAAGGAGACCTGATCATGGCCGCGGAGAAGATCACGCCCGAGGACGTGAACTTTATGCTGAAGAATGCCCGCGGCGTGCTGTGCGCTCCGATTACGTTGCAGCGTTGCACCGAACTGGGTCTTGAGAAGCAGGTGGAGGACAACACTTCGATGCTGGGTACGCCGTTCACGGTGACTGTTGACAAGCTGGAGGGATGCACCACGGGTGTTTCGGCTGCCGACCGTGCCGCCACACTGCGGGCGCTTGCCGATCCGGCGTCGGTGCCGGAGACCTTCGGTCGTCCTGGACACATCAACCCTCTGTATGCCCAGGACCGCGGCGTGCTGCAGCGCGCCGGACATACGGAGGCCGCTGTCGACCTGTGTCGTCTTGCAGGACTGCAGCCTGCCGGCGTGCTGATGGAGATAATGAACGACGACGGCACGATGGCTCGTCTGCCCGAGCTCAGGAAACACGCCGATGAGTGGGGCCTGAAGCTGATCAGCATCCGCGATCTGATATCATACCGGCTGCAGAACGACTCGCTTGTGGAGCGCGGCGAGGAGGTGGACCTGCCCACAGCATACGGTCACTTCCATCTCATACCGTTCCGTCAGAAGGACAAAGGGCTGGAGCACATTGCGCTGATCAAAGGAGACATTACAGGCGATGAACCGGTGCCCGTGCGCGTGCACAGTTCCTGTGCCACCGGCGACATCTTTGCATCGAAGCGCTGCGAATGCGGCGAACAGCTGCACCGCGCCATGCAATACATCGAGAAGGAAGGCCGCGGCGCTGTGATCTACCTGATTCAGGAAGGCCGCGGCATCGGACTGATGGATAAGATCCGCGCATACAAACTGCAGGAGAACGGACTGGACACCGTAGACGCCAATCTGCATCTGGGTCACAAGGCCGATGAACGCGACTACGGTGTGGGCGCGAATATCCTTCATTCGCTCGGAATTACCAAGATGAAGCTGATCACCAACAACCCGATGAAGCGCATCGGACTCGATGGATACGGCCTTGAGATTACGGAGACTATTCCTATTGAAATCGAGCCCAATGAGTACAACCGTTTCTATATGCGCACCAAGAAGGAGCGCATGGGACACGATTTACATAAGGTGTGATTGGGAATTTTGAATTTTGAATGTTGAATTTTGAATAGGTAAGATGAGGCGGACGATAACAGCAGGAATGGTAGCGGTAATGGCTGCGATGGCGATGGCTTTGGGAGCCAGTGCCGAAAAGCGGGCGTTGGGTCATGAGGATTTCGATCAGTGGAAGAGCGTGACCAATTATGGGCTGAGCCGCAACGGAGAATGGGCGGCATATGCCGTCAATCCTCAGGCAGGCGACGGCGAGTTGCTGTTCCGCAACACGCGCAACGGCCGTGAGGTCAGGATTCCTCGCGGTTATCGGCCGACGTTCACGGCCGACAGTCGGTGGTGCTTGGCACTCGTGAAGCCGGAATATGCCATGACGCGCAAGGCTAAAATCAATAAGAAGAAGGATTTCGACATGCCTTCAGACACGCTGGTATATGTGGACCTGACAACCCGCAAAATCGTCAAAGTCGCCAATGTCAAGGATTACAAGGTCGGAAAAGACGGGGGCACATGGGTGGCATGGAGCAGCTGTGACACAGCTTATATCAAGCCCGCCCGCCTCAAGGATAAGGACGTGAAACTGCCGGTGGTGCTCCGTGACATGCCGAGCGGCGCCGAAAAGGTGGTGAAGAACGTCAAGGACTGGAGCTTCAGCCGCGACGGCAGCAAATTGGCCGTCACGCTTGCCAAGGAAAAGAAGGACAGCATGAGCACAAGCGGAGTCGGTGTTATTTATCTGCCGGAAAAATCGCTGGTGCTCGTTGACCGAGATAAGTCGTTTTACGGTGCTCCGGTGATGAGCTATGACGGCAACCATTTGGCTTACAGCTGTTCACAGGATACTCTCGACAGCGGCTCGAAGGCCGCGCAGGTCTATGTGTGCGATCTGCGCGAACCGATGCGCAGCAGCCGGGAAGTGCCATTGCTGTTCAAGGACGCCCAGGGCAATCCGCTGAGGCCCAACCAGTACACGAGTCTGGAATTTTCGCATAACGGCAAGAGGCTGATTGCCGGAGTCGCTCCGGTGATCGCTCCCGACGACACGACTATCTATGATTTCGAAACAGGCAAGCTCGACATATGGCGCTGGGATTCACCGATGACACCTCCGAAGGAGAAAAGTCTCCTGGATAAGATACGCAAAGTGTCGATGCCCGTTTCGGTTGATCTGTCAAACTGGAAGACGACCCTGCTGAGCGACAAGCTTCTTGAAGATGTGATACCGGGCGACCGCTGGGACGCCGACTGGGCACTGGTGCTCGATCCGAGCCAGACGATGCGCAGCGAGCAGTGGGACTATTATGCCCCGACACCCATGTATATCGTCAATCTTAACAGCGGGGAGCGGCGCAAGGTCGGAGAATATGCGCTCGAGGAGAGACCCCACATCTCGCCCGAAGGCAGGTATGTGGCATGGTTCCGCGACCGTAAATGGAACGTGTACGATATCCGCACGGGCAAGACCGTCGATGTCGGCGCGGCGGTTCCAGAGGAACTTTGGGATACGATCGACGAACATCCGGGTCCGTCGCAGACATGGGGATATGCCGGATGGAGCAAGGGCGACGAGCGGATGCTGGTATACGGCAAGCATGACTTATGGAGCCTGGATCCGCGTGGCGAGAAGGCGCCCGAGAATCTGACCAAAGGAGCCGGAGCGGCCCGCAACGTCAGGATAAGATATCTGAATCTCGACAGCGAGCGTCGTAGTGTAGCTCCCGGCGACCTGATGGTGCTCGAACTATTCGACTACAAAGATAAATATCAGGGATTGGGCTGGACCCGTTACGGCAAGCCTGCCGAACCGCATCTGGCCGTCCTGGACGGACACAGTTACCGCCGGGTGCGTCAGGCCCGCGACGCGCAGGTGTTCACCTGGCAGCGTGGCAATTTCTCGGAAATCCCGGAAATATGGCTCAGCAACAATACGGACTTTGTGAAGGCTCGTCAGCTCACGTCAGTCAACGACCAGCTGAAGGATTACCGATGGGGTACGGCACAACTGGTGCGCTGGCACACATATGACGGACGGCCCAGCGAGGGTGTGCTGTATGTGCCCGAAGATCTGGATACATCGAAGAAATATCCGATGCTGTGCGTGTTCTACGAGACCGGAAGCGAGGATCTTTACACGCATTACACGATGGAGCCTTCGTGGAGCTGGGTGAATTACCCGTTCTACGTGAGCCGCGGATATGTTGTGTTCGTTCCCGATATCCATTATACGTCGGGACGTCCCGGCGAGGACGCTTACAATTACGTGTGCAGCGGAGCGGAGGAGATGTGCCGTCGTTATCCGTGGATTGACAAGGAACGTATCGGCATCGACGGACAGAGCTGGGGCGGCTATCAGACGGCTTTCCTGGTGACGCGGACCAATATGTTCGCATGTGCAGGCTCGGGAGCGCCTGTATCGAACATGACCAGTGCTTATGGCGGCATCAGGTGGGAATCGGGCGATTCCCGTCAAGCCCAGTACGAACAGGGCCAGAGCCGTATCGGCGGCACGCTTTGGGACAAAACCGCGGAATATATCGCCAATTCGCCCGTGTTCCATGCCGACAAGGTCAACACGCCGCTGCTGATAATGCATAACGATAACGACGGCGCTGTGCCCTGGTATCAGGGCATAGAGATGTTTATGGCACTGCGACGCTTGCAGAAACCCGTGTGGATGCTGCAGTACAACGGTGAATCGCACAACATCAAAGACCGTAAGAACCGGAAGGATATAACCAAACGCCTGCAGCAGTTCTTTGATCATTATCTGAAAGGTGATCCGATGCCCAAATGGATGAAGGAGGGCGTGCCGATGATCCGCAAGGGACAGGAGTTCGGGTTTGAACTTGAAACGAAGTGACAGGCCGATGCTCAGGATAGTAAACGCCAAGATAAACATAGGCTTGCAGATAGTGCGCCGTCGCGAGGACGGCTACCACGAACTGCGGACGGTGTTTTGCCCCATCGGTCTCTATGCCGGCACTCCGGAGAATCCCGAACCTTTCTGCGACATGCTTGAGGTTTTACCCCGTGCCGAGGCGGGATTCGAGGTCGAACTCCTGGGGTGCAAGATGGAATGTCCGCTGGAGAAGAATTTAGTCTACAGAGCGGCGGAGAAATATTTCTCCGAACTTGCCACGCCCGGATTCGGAGCGCGAGTGATTCTCGAGAAGCATCTGCCCGACGGGGCGGGGTGCGGTGGCGGCAGCGCGGACGCCGCGATGACTCTGGAGCAGCTCTCGGCGCTCGACTCGGCGCTGAACGGCGACCGGAGCGATTTCCGGCCGCGCGACAAAGCCCGGCTGAGTGAACTGGCACTGCAGCTCGGTGCCGACTGTCCGTTCTTTCTGGAAAACAGCCCCGCTTACGCATGGGGAATCGGTGAAATGCTCGAACCGATAGAACTTGATATTAAGGGACGATGGCTGGTGCTGGTCAAGCCCGATGTGTATATCAGCACGCGCGAGGCATTTGCCGGTGTCACGCCCCATGAACCGGATTTCGATCTGCGCCGGCTACGCGAGATTCCCATAGAGGAATGGCGTGCTGTGGTGCACAACGATTTTGAAGACAGCATTTTTCCACAACATCCCGAACTGCGCGAGATCAAGGAGCGGCTTTACGGGGGCGGTGCGCTGTATGCGTCCATGACGGGAAGCGGGTCGTCGGTCTACGGAATCTATGAAAATGAAGCCCGGGCGCGTGAAGCGTATGCGGAAATGTCGGATGTTACAACCTTCGAAGGCGCTTATTTGTTGAAGATGTGAGGGGGTCGTGTATGATCGTTCCCGAAAATCATGCCGGATTGTTGTGATTCGGGTGGTTTATTAACATTTATTGGCATAATATTTGCATGTATATGGGAAAGAACAAGCGGCATTTTCACAAAGAAAATTCCGGAAAAAGAACAGGAAAAGCACATAATAAGATGGAAGACAATAAAGTAGAAAATCCCGAAGAGGCAGTACAGCCCCAGGACGAAGTTGTTGTGGATGCTGTGAATTCTACGCCCGCAGAGGATGTTGCAGCCGAGGAAGCCGGGGCAGCGGGTGCTGACGAGGCGATGACCGAGGAGGAGAAGCTCCGCAAGGAAATCGACAGTCTGAAGGCGCAGCTCGAAAAGGAGAAAAAAGAATATATGTTCCTGATGGCCGATTTCGACAATTATCGCAAACATACGCTGAAGGACAAGTCGGAATTGATCAAGAATGCAGGCGAGAATGTGTTCCGCGGACTGTTGCCGATAGTCGATGACATGGAGCGAGCCATAAAGCATGGCGAGAATTCGGATGATCCGAAGGCCCTGCACGACGGCATGGTGCTGATTTTCAAGAAGCTGAAGGATTATATGGAAAAGAACGGTGTCAAGCCGATGGTTACCAATGGCGAGGCGTTCGACGCAGACCGACATGAGGCGATATCGGTGGTGCCCGTTCCGGACGAGGCTCAGAAAGGAAAGATATTGGATACGGTCAACACCGGATATACGATAAACGATAAGGTGCTGCGCCACGCAAAAGTGGTGGTAGGGCAGTAAATGACAGGAAGTCATGGCAGAGAAGAGAGATTATTACGAAGTGCTGGGAGTCCAGAAGGGAGCGACGGCCGATGAGATAAAGAAGGCTTACCGCAAGATGGCGGTAAAGTATCATCCTGACCGTAATCCCGGGGACAAGGAAGCGGAGGAAAAATTCAAGGAAGCGGCTGAGGCCTACGATGTGCTGAGCGATGCAGAGAAGCGTGCCAAGTACGATCAGTTCGGTCATGCCATGGGTCCGCAGGGCTTTGGCGGCTTTGGCGGCGGTTTCGGTGGCGGCATGTCGATGGAGGATATCTTCGCTCATTTCGGCGACATCTTCGGCGGACATTTCAGCGGCGAGGGCTTCGGCGGCGCAGCAGGCCAGCGGCCACGCAAGCATGTCAACAAGGGCACCGACCTGCGAATCACCATCAAGGTGTCGCTTAAGGATATCAAGAACGGTGTGGACAAGACCGTCAAGCTTCCTATGTTGGTCGCTTGCGAGCATTGCAAGGGCACTGGTGCAAAGGACGGCACGTCGTTTCACACCTGCCAGCGTTGCCATGGCTCCGGGTATATCTCGACCGTACAGCAGACTATCCTCGGCGCCATGCAGAGTCAGTCGGTTTGTCCCGAATGTAACGGCGAGGGTAAGGTCATCACGGAGCCTTGCAGCTATTGCAATGGCACGGGCGTAGAGAAGAAGGAACAGGTAGTAAGCTTCCATATCCCGGCCGGAGTGGAGGACGGCATGGTGCTGACCATGCGCGGCAAAGGCAACGCACCGCGTGGCGGTGGTGTCAACGGCGACCTGCTGATCAAGATTCAGGAAGAACCGGACAATGAACTGATCCGCGACGAGAACGACTTGATATATAACCTGATGCTTGATTTTCCGACCGCAGCCTTAGGAGGCACGGCCGAAGTGCCGACCATCGACGGCCGGGCACGGCTCAAGATAGCCCCCGGAACTCAGCCCGGCAAGGTGCTGCGTCTGCGCGGCAAGGGACTCCCCAAGATGAACAGCAACCAGGTCGGCGATATCCTTGTGAATGTGATGGTCTATGTGCCCGAGAATCTGAACGACACCGAGAAGGCTGCTATCGAAAGCCTGAAGGACGCTCCGAATGTCGTGCCGAGCAAATCCACATCGAGCCGAATCTTCTCGCGATTGCGTCATATCTTCAACCGCGAGAACCGCGAAAGTTGATAATAAAATAAGGAAACAAAAAACGCATCCCGTCGGGATGCGTTTTTTGTTGGCAGTCAAAGAATGGATTACCACTTTGCCGCACCGGAAACAGCGGGCATCAGAACGTTGGCGATCCCGTTGGCGATATCCGAATATTGGGCGGTTGCCGAAGCGCAACAAATGGCTATGGCGCAAGCCGCCGTGAGTAGTTTCTTATTCATAATCAGTAGATATTACATATAGAATATAATGGTCACAGCAATCGATCGGAGTCATAACCGATTGATTTCATATAAGTATAACAAACGTAAAGGGAAAAGAGGTGCAATAGATAGCGCTAATTCTGATGATTGCAAAAATGTTAAAATTAGTTAGATAAGGGGTGATGCGGGGTGTAAAAGGAAATTTTTAGTTAAATTAGCACACTGAAACAAGAATTTTCCCGTCATGGGAGGCGAAATTTTCAGAATCAGATGGACTACAAGGCACCGATAGATGAAGCGCAACTGGTTAAGGATCTGCAGGACGTGCAGCGTTCCGCAGGGGCGTTCCGGATACTTGTAGACGCATACAGCGAGCCGCTATACTGGCAGATACGCCGCATGGTGCTAAATCATGACGACGCCAACGATCTGCTCCAGGCCAGCTTTATGAAGGTGTGGCAGAATATCCATCATTTCAGGGGAGAGGCGAAATTGTCGACCTGGCTGTACAAGATTGCGGTAAACGAATCGATAAACTTCCTGAAGAAGGAGCGTCAGCGCAACAATGTCAGCAGTGAGGAGGATCTGTATCTGCTCAACAGTCTGGAGAGCGACCCTTACTTCGACGGTGACGAACTGCAGAAAAAGCTTGAGA
Organism: Bacteroidales bacterium; assembly: GCA_029007645.1. Lineage (GTDB taxonomy): Bacteria > Bacteroidota > Bacteroidia > Bacteroidales > Muribaculaceae > Lepagella. The sequence goes on along the minus strand of JAQXIE010000004.1, from coordinate 25,096 downwards.
AAGCGATACTCGCGTTGCCCGAGAAGCAGCGGCTGGTATTCAACATGCGATACTACGATGAGATGAAATACGAGGAGATGTCGGAGATTCTCGGCACCTCGGTCGGGGCACTGAAAGCCTCGTACCATCATGCGCTAAAAAAAGTCACGGCGGCGATCGAAGCCGAAGATTATTGATCGGACATATAACGCTAAAGCGGCCGGTTTCACAACCAGTCGCTTTCAAGTGTCTTTCATAATACTTTTTCGAACTAACCTAACATCATGAAACGATTTCTTTTATCTTTTAAACGTTGCTGATGAAAAAAGGTTCATTGCCGATGGAAAAAAGAAAAAAAATATAAGAAAACCTACAAAACGATTAAACCATCAAGGGGCATCCATGTCCATAAAATAAAAAGATAAAGCGATGAGCGTTGAACGAAATAAAGAAGAACAGGCATTGGACCGTCTGCTTGGAGGGGAGCGTCAGCGCCAGCCGAGAGGATTCACGGTACCGCCGGATTATTTTGCGACATTTAATGAGCAGATGGTGGAGCGACTGGCCGATGAGCCACCTGTTGAACGGCATGTCGAGATGACCAGATGGCAACGTGTGAAGCCGTACGTGTATCTTGCTGCCATGTTCTGCGGCATATGGCTGATGATGAACGTGTTCCACCGCGTGACGGGTGGAGGCCAGATTAACCTTGACAATCCTCCGGCGCATATAGCCCAGATTATCGACGAGGTGCAGCCCAAGGAAACTTATGAGTTGGTTCCGAGCTTGATAGCCGATATGCAAACCGAATATGATGTCGCCTCTGCTTATGACAATATGCGTGAATTCGAGACCGATTTCAATGCGATAGAGGATGACGTTGCTGATGAAGATATATTATATTAGTAAACTATGAAACGTATCATACTGATGCTCACAATGGTGATACTGGCACTGTCACCTGTATATGCCCAGAAGAACGGTCCGAAGAAAGACCGTGCGGCCATGCGCAAGGAGATGCGCGAGTTCAAGATCAAGTACTTGTGCCAGGAAATGGAACTCACCGATGAGCAGCGCGAGAAGTTCGTTCCGTTGTACAATCAGATGAGCGACGAGCGCTGGAAGATTTTCCGGGAGATCAAGGCGCAGGAAAAGCGTATGAAGAAAGCCAAGAAGGCCGGTGAGGCCGACTATGAATCGGCTCTGAAAGTCACGACAAATGCCAAGGAAAGAAGCGCGGAAATCGAGAAGCAATATGACGCTCAGTTCTCTAAATTCTTGTCGGCCAAACAGCTGTACAAGATGAAAGAAGCGGAAGCCCAGTACATGGAGAAGATGCGCAAAATGCGGCATAAGGACAAGAGAAAATAATTCAGGAATTATCATAAAATAAGGGCCGTACAGGCATTTCCGAGCGAATTCGGACAGTGCTGAGGACGGCCCTTTTTACACACTATACAATAGCGATTGAGATATGTCAAGACGATTTTGTAAATTTGTAAGGGTTCTGGCGATGTCGTTGCTTATTGTTATGCCATTTGCCTCGGCCCCGGCGACTCAGGCGGCGGGAAAGAAGCCTGCCGCTACATCAGCTCAGACCAAAGTGACGAAGAACAGCTTTTTAACACCGGATTTCGCGTATCCCAAGACAGTCGGCAAGAATGCCCGGACGGAATATGCCGCGGCGATGAGGAACGGCAATGGCCTAAACGCCCTTCGTGCTGCCATACAGCTCACGATAGCTGACAATCTGGTGAACCGCGACAGCGTGGAGCAGTCGATCAAAATGCTCGACGAGATGTCGGCGAAGCTTGCGAGCCCCTGGAAGGAACTGTCGAAGCTCGTCGAAGCACAGTTGTTAGCCGAAATTTACCGGGACAACAGCTGGGAGTTCGACGGCCGCAAACTTCCTCTGGAGCCTTATCCCGCCAATGTCGAAGAATGGAGTGGCGATCAGTTTGCCGCCCGCATCCGCCAGTTGGTAAGCCTGGCGTCTTCGCATGGCGGAGCGCTTTCGCAAATGCCGCTTGCCGACATCAGGGGACTGCTGCAAAGTGCCGACGATGCGGTGAATGCCGGCATGACCGTCCAGGACTTTATCGACTACAAGGGCGTCGATATCCTGGAGAATCTGGGATTCGATAATAACGAGCCCCTGCGGTTCGGCGACAAGACCGGATTGCCGAGTCCCAAGGATCAGTGCCGGACGCTGCGCAATCAGTTGCTGGAGTCAGCCATAGCCCGGAATGAATCGAAGGCCAACGAATGCCTCGGCGCGTTCTTCAGCGAGATGAATCTGGAGCGTATCATCTATGCTCCGGCCCGCATGGCATATCTCGACGCATGTTATGAAAAATATGGCGACACTAAATGGGGCGCTCCCTTCGTGGCCGATTACTGCAGAAAGCTGCAATACCCGGAAAACGGCAAAGAGCTTAGCCGCAGCGAATCGAATGCCGCAAGACGTCGTTGCCTGACCATTCTGGAGGATTATCTGAAGAAATATCCTGCGGCGCCCTACAGCTATACTCTTAAGAGCATGGTATCGCAACTTCGATCGCAGAATGTGGCATACAATGACATGCCCTCGAAGATACTGCCCGGCACTGCATGGTCGTTGCCCGTGACCATGTCCGGAATCTACGATGCCAAATTGTTGATTTTCCGCGTTCCTGAATCAATCAAGGATAACTGGGTGGCTCAGAGCAAAGTGGGCGCGCTTGTGGCCACTGTGCCCGTGAAAATGACGGGAACCGCTCCCGACCGAATGACGGATACGGTGGCAATGCCTCAGTTGCCGCTTGGAAAATATGCGATATACGCATCGACCGACGGAACCAAGAACGGTATCATCAAGGATGGAGGCATTGTGACGGCTCCGGTGCTTACTGTCAGCAGCATGAGTTACTTCATGGAGAATGGTCCCGGTGAGGAGGGCCGGCATCTGTATGTCGTGGACGCCCGCAACCAGCAGCCGCTGCCGGGTGTCAAGGTCGTGTGGAAGGAACAGGTATATCGCGGAACAGGCGAATCCCGACGGCTCGTTACCGACAAAGATGGCTGTGTAACGCTTCCCGCCAAATCGGGCGACTTTGTAATCTCCAACGGCTCAGACCGGCTGACCGGTAATTATTACGCCGGCCGATATAACAGGTCCGAAGCTGCCCGTACAATAATCGGAGGCCGGCTGCTGACTGACCTGAGCATATACAAGCCCGGCGACCGTATGCAGTTTGTCGGCGTCGTGACCGCGCAGAAAGATAAATCCATTTCGGCTTTGCGCAAAGGGAATGTGACTGCAAAGCTCTACAATACCAACCGGCAGTTGGTCGATTCATTGAATCTGACCACGGACGACTTCGGCCGTGTCAACGGTGGATTTGTCATCCCGCGCGGCGGCCTGCTCGGACAGTATGAGGTAAGGATCGACAAAGGCGCTGAAACCGCCTGCCGGGCACTTGCGCAAGTAGCAGAGTACAAATCGCCGACATTTGCAGTCAGCATCGGCAAAGTCGCCGATTCCTTCAAGCCGGGCGATGTGCTGAAAATCGATGGCCGGGCCATGACTTATTCCGGTATGCCGGTGGCAGGAGGCAAGGTGGATTTCACCGTCAGATATATGCCTTGGCGTTTCTGGTGGGCATCGGCGAATTCCGAGGCTGAATGTTCCGGCACCACAACCGTTGACGGAAACGGACAGTTCGTTATCGAACTGCCTACCGAAAATCTTAAGGACTCCCCGTACGCCCGCGGACGTTTCGCATTGAACGTACGTGTTACTAATGCCGCAGGCGAGACGCAGGAGGCTCCGGCCAAGATGTTCTCGCTGGGAAGTGCCTACGATATGACGGTGTCGGCCAGCTCGCCGGCGTGTGTCGATACCGACAGCGTTGCGGTGAAAGTAGCCGTTACGGATATGACCGGATACCCCGTACGTAAAACGATATATTACACGATGCGCGACAAGAAGTCGGGCCGTACAGTCGCCGGGGGCAATTTCGAAAGTCCCGAGTTCAACCTGGATTTCAACCGGTTTGCATCCGGAGCCTATGAACTGACGTTCTCGATGAACGCCGATATGAAGAGCAGCGATGAATGTCCGAATTCCAACACTGACATTGTGCTGTACCGCAGTGGCGACAAGCGACCTCCCGTCGAGACAGCGCTGTGGGCTCCTGTGCGAACCGTCAACATGAAGGCCGGAGAGACTTACGCCTCCATCCCTGTGGGAAGCAGCTACAACGGCAGTTGGCTGTTCGTCGAGACCGACAACGGCCATAGGGTCCTGAAACGCGAATGGGTCAAGGTCTCGAACGGCATCGTCAACCTTAAGGTGAATGCTCCGACAGCGACCGAGAGGGTATATGTGCATGTCTCCGGCATGCATGACAGCAAGGCTGAGACCGCCCAGATATGCATTATCCCCGTGGCACAACAGCAGCGCGTGGATATCGCCACCGAGAGCTTCCGCGATAAGCTCGAACCCGGCTCGAAGGAACAGTGGAAATTCCGGTTCAGCATCGACGGTCGTCCTCTGGACGGACGCCCCGTTATGGCTGTGATGAGCAACAAGGCACTGAACGCCCTTGCGCCCTTCGAGTGGAATCTGAATCTGTGGGGCGGTTTGTACTGGCCGACTTCCGTCTACCTGAATATGTGCCCGTGGAGCAGGATGTCGGAAAGTTTCAGCCGTTCGTCGCGCGTGCGCAATGACTCCGAGCGAGCCATGACATGGCCCGAGCTCAATACGTATGGATACAGCCTTTACAGCGGCTATTCAAGCCGCAATGTATACTATACGATGAGCACCGGGGCTGTGATGCTCGACGCCGCGACTCCTGAAGCCGCCGATTTTAAAGCGGCATCCAAAAGTCTTAAGATTCGCGGACGGAGAGCCGCCAATTCAGTGAAAGAGGAGGCCGCCGAAGATGAAAATGAGGTGGTAGAAGCGGTTGTAATCGGTAGCGTCAGCGAGGCTGTCAAGGAACCGGTCAGGGAGATCGAATGTCCGCTGGCGTTCTTTATGCCTGATATGATGACGGATGCCGACGGTGTGGCGACCCTGAATTTCGATGTTCCTCAGTTCAACGGCACATGGCAGTTCCAGATCGCCGGCTATGATTCGCAGATGCGGGGATCGGTTCTGAAACTTGATGCCGTGGCGTCGAAAAGCGTGATGGTTCAGATGAATGCGCCGCGCTTCCTGCGCACCGGCGACAAGGCCCGGATCAGCGCGACCCTTTACAACAATAGCGGCAGTCCGCTGGCAGTAGGCGGCGGTATGCTGGTGACGGACGCCGGCGGCCGTGTGCTGAAATCCGTAAGCGAAGCCGCGGCTATGGTCGACGCCTCCGGACAGAGGACAGTCACCGTTGAAATCGATGTGCCTGACAATATTTCTGAATTGCAGATCACGGCATATGCCGAAGGCGGCAGCCACCGGGACGCCGAAAGGGCGCAGATCGCCGTACTGCCCAGCAGCACGCCCGTGCTCGAGAGCCGCACGTTCTATGCCGGACCCGGCGAGCAGGTGATCGAAGTGGGCGATGTTGCGCTCGACAAGAAGCATGCCGGAAATTCCGGTACTGTGACGCTGCAATATTGCGGCAATCCCATCTGGGAGTGCGTTACGGCGCTTCCGGCCATCCTGACTCCGAACTCGACGAATATTCTGGCTCAGGTGAGCGCCCTTTACGGCAACGCCATATCGACCGGCCTGATCAAACAGTATCCGCAGATTGCCGAGGCGCTGAAAACGTTCGCCGATTCCGAGAATGCCGCCGACAGCACGCTTGTATCCAACCTGCAGAAAAATCAGAACATCAAACTCATGGCGCTGGAGAACACTCCATGGGTTAACAACGCCTCCGATGAAACACGCCGCATGTCGCAGCTGATCGCCTATACCGACAGCAAGAGCGCGGCAGAAGCTGTGGCGGCGATCATAAATACGCTGCAGAACCGTCAGAACAACGACGGAGGTTGGAGCTGGTGTCCCGACATGCCGACTTCCGGCTATATCACCGGACAGGTCCTGCTGCACTTCGCAATGCTGAAAGGCATGGGCTATCTGCCCGATGGCGCCGAGGAAATGGCCGTCAAGGCATTCCGGTACATGGACAACAGTCTGGCCGACGACTGGGAGAAAGCTGAACGCAAGTATTTCAGCACAAGCACGCTGCTGAATTACCTCTACGTCAAGAGCTTCTTCCCGAACGTTACGAATACCGTTCGGTTCAAGCCGTTGCGTGCAAAGGCGCTTAAGGCGATAAAAGCGGAATGGAAAACGTTCTCGATCTACGACAAGGCGACGGCCGTGACATTGGAGACGAGACTGAAGGAGACAGCGTTTGCGGGCCAGATCCTGGAATCTCTGCGGCAGTACGCTTCAGTAAGTGCGGATAAGGGCATGTGGTTCGCCAATCTGGAGGGCTGGCTTTCAGGCTGGAATCCGTTGATCACCACAGCCCAGGTGCTGGAAGCCTACGGTGAGGCAAGTCCGAACGCACCGGCTGTCGACCAGCTGCGTCAGTGGCTGCTGATGTCAAAGCAGACGCAGGATTGGGGTGCCATGCGCGGCACAGCCGAGGTGATCCAGGCCATTCTCTCGACGGGCAGCGATTGGACAGCGGCGAGCGCGCCGGCTTCCGTCACGATAGGCGGAAAGGAAGTGGAGATTCCGAATCGCGCCAGGATTGTCGACAGCTTTACAGTCACGCTGACTCCCGAGCAGACGGCAGCCGGAGATATCCGTATCCGCAAGACATCGGCCGGTCCGGCCTGGGGAGGTGTCGTGATGCAGTATGTGGCTCCCGTTACGGAAGTCCGCGAGGCATCGGTGCCGCAGTTGCGCATCAGTAAGAATGTATATGCAGTCGATGGCGGTCCGGTCAGAGCCGACGAACTGAAGGTGGGGGATAAGGTCAGGGTCACCCTTGTGATCGAAGCGGACCGTGATATGGATTATGTCGCAGTCAACGACGGCCGTTCGGCATGTCTCGAGCCGGCCGACCAGGTATCCGGTTATACGTCGAGCGACGGCGTATGGTACTACCGCGAGGTGCGCAATGACGTCACCAACCTGTTCATACCGTATCTGAGCAAAGGCACCCATGTCATAAACTATGAGTGCTATGTGGACCGCGGCGGAGATTATACCCTCGGTATCGCGGCGGCACAGAGCCAGTACGCACCGGTGATATCGGCCCATAGCGCAGGCCGGGTGATCGAGGTGAAGTAAGTTGTGTGATTATCTGACGGGGGTCACGAGACCCTCGTGGTTAAGGATAGCGGCGGGGAAAATCTCCGCCGCTTCTTTTACGAACAGGGATTCATCCTGATAACGGCTGGAATAGTGTCCGGTAAGGAGTCTGTGCGCGCCGGCGTCGCGAGCGATGCATGCGGCCTGTTCGGCGGTGCTGTGGAAGCGGTCGCGGGCCAGATCGGCGTGCTCGCGCAGATAGGTGGTCTCGTGGAACAGCAGATCAACGGGACCGATCTTTTCGGCGATCTCCGGCATGTAGAGCGTGTCGCTGATATGCGCGTACGACATGCCGGGTCCGGCATCGCGTGTCAGCACGTGGTTGGTAATCACGGTGCCGTCGGGCTTTACAAAGTCCGCGCCCTGCTTGATGGCGTTGAGCTGCCACACGGGAACACCATGAAAATCACACATGTCGCGGACTATGTGGCGCAGCGGAGGATATTCCTCGAACACATAACCGACGTCCGGCACACGGTGATGCAGCGGAATGGTGCGCACCTTCAGCGTGCCGGTGTCGAGGATGGTCTGTTCGGAATCGGGGTCTATTTCGTTGAATTCCAACTCATAAGTCAATCTCGGGGCAAAGAAATTCATCATCTGCCGCAGAATTTTGATTCCTTCGGGAAATGTGTGCACGGTGATCTTGCCCCCGGCTTCGCCGAGCGAGAGAGTGGAGAGCAATCCGGGGAGACCCAACACGTGATCGCCATGCAGGTGAGTGAGGAATATATGACGCAACCGGCTGGATTTGAGACGCTGACGCATGAAATTGATCTGGGCGCCTTCGCCGCAGTCGATCATGTATAGAGTGCCCCGGTGTTCGGCAACGGTGCAGCTGCAATGATGCCGCAGCGACGGCTTGGCCGAACCGCAGCCCAGTGTGTGTATATCGAAAAGACTCATATACTATAAACGCTTAAAGTTTGCTCTTCTTGCCAAACAGGGTCATAATATAGAGGAGATATCTCCGTTTGATAAAGGAGCGGTAAGGAATGCGGGAATCTCGCAATTCAGACAAGGCCCGCTGCAAATTGACAATAACAAATTATAATCAAGATGAAGAAAACAATGATGCTGCTTGCAGGCGCAGCGGTGATAATGACCGGCCTGACCTCCTGCCTCGGCGGCAATGACGAGAACACGCGGAACGTGACACAGAACACGCCGGCGTATGCACTGGCCATCTCCGACCGTGGCGATGCAAGCATATCGAAAGTGCAGGTCAGTGTCAATTACGAGGTGTATTCCCGCAAGGCGGTCACCACAATCAGTGGCCTGTCGATAGGCGGATCTCCCGTAGATGTAAAGACCACGAATATACCCTTCATCGAGGGATATACGACCATCGACAATGTGATGTATCCCTACGATCTGGTGGGCGGTCTTCTTTATGACGGCGGCAACGTGGCAAACGACATGCCTTCGACCGTTACAAAATTCCGCATGGATCAGACCCGTGCATCCTATACCAATATTGCGGCAGTGACGCATCCGATCGAGACCTATCTTAAAGCAACGCCTCTGGCACGTCCCGGAAACAGCAACGAAAACGTTTCGCTCTATGCTTTCGGAAATTTCCGCTACGGCACCGATTGGCAGGTCAAGGTGTTCTGGAACGACCTTCTGTACCGCGGCAAGACCTTTGTCAACAGCAAGAATACGGCCGAGCCCTATACCAGCGAGGATATAACCTACCGCGTGAAGCTGAATCTGGACAATGCCGGAGGCTATACGGCCGACCTTTACGTGTATGGCATCAAATATCCCGACGATAAGGCCAAAGCAGTAAACCTTTCGTTCAAGGGACTGCCCCTGAAATTCGGTTCGAGAGGCTACGAGGTGTCGGTCAAGGACGTCGTGCCTGTTGATCTGGACAGCAATGCTGAGGCTCCCGACTATAAGGTGGCGCGCATGACTCTGGGCAATATCTACAATGGCGTGAACATGGATGATCCGATCGACATGTCGGGCATCTCGCTGAGCGGCGATATGGAGAACGGACTGGCTGTGGCATTCAGCGGGACCGGAGTATATCTGGCCAAGCCTGTATCGGAGAAATAATCTTATGTAGACGAATCGGAGTATAATAACGCAAATTTCATATGATAATGGCAAAAGACTGACAAATCGTCGGTCTTTTGCTGTTTTTGGTGTGTATAAATCTATGAAAAGGACGCGATTAGAAGTTGTTAACAGCTTTTTAATTAATTTGTGTAAGTGGAAAATTTTGGGTAATTTTGCAAAATAGAGTGTAGGCTCAAAAGGCTAAGAATAAAAACAGATTACTTAAATATCTAATAGTAAACACGATATGGAGTTATGCAATATTAGCAACGGAGCATTGAGCATCACGGCGGTCGTCACGGGCCTGGCGCTGGTGTTTGCGGCGTTGCTGATTGCCAGATTGATTTCGCCCCGGTCGTATTCAGTCAAGAAATCGGAGGCGTATGAGTGCGGCATCCCGACGCGAGGAGCGTCGATGATACAGTTCAAGGCAGGTTATTACATTTTTGCCATCCTGTTTTTACTGTTCGATGTCGAGGTGGTTTTCCTGTATCCGTGGTCGGTGGTGATGAAGTCCATGGGACCGACAGGATTGCTTTGCATCGGCATTTTTATGTTTGTATTGATAATGGGCCTGGCATACGCTTGGCGTAAAGGAGCGCTGAAATGGGAATAGACTCGATAAAGAGCATGAAGCGTGAGGACTTCAAGAACAATGAGTATATCGACAAGTTGGTCGAGGAGTTGAACGCTACAGGAGCCAATGTAGTAGTAGGGGCATTCGACGATTTGATTAACTGGGGACGCGCCAACTCGCTGTGGCCTCTCTGTTTCGGTACGTCGTGCTGTGCGATTGAGTTCATGTCGTTGGGCGCCGCGCGCTACGATATGGCCCGTTTCGGTTTTGAGGTGGCGCGTAACTCACCACGTCAGGCCGACTATATAATGGTGCAGGGCACAATCGTGCATAGAATGGCTCCGGCGCTGCGTCGTTTGTACGAACAGCTTGCGGAGCCTAAATATGTTATAGCCTGCGGCGGGTGCGCCGTATCAGGAGGCCCGTTCAAGAATTCTTACTGTGTGCTTCCCGGCGTGGACAAGATTATCCCCGTCGACGTGTACGTGCCCGGTTGCCCTCCTCGCCCCGAGGCAATGTTCTACGGCCTGATGCAGCTGCAACGCAAAATCAAGGTTTCGAAATTCTTCGGCGGTGCAAACCGGCAGGAGAAAATAGCGGAATTCTTTGCCGAGCATCCGGAGGAGAAAGGTCAGATTGGTTAACGATCAGGTAGCGAGAAAAGATATGAGCCTATTACAAGACAAGATTAACAAGATATATCCGGCAGGCACCTGGGAAGAGGGTGAATGCCCGTTGATAAATGTTGCCGAGGCCGACTGGCATGAGTTCGCCCGCACCCTTAAGGAAGACAAAGAGCTGAATTTCGATCTGCTGTCGGCTGTGGTCGGCATGGACTGGAAGGAAAATATGGGTGTGATTTACTACCTGACCTCCACAAGCAACAACTGGGACATGCTCGCAGTCAAGGTGGTAGCCACCGGCGACCGCGACAACTGCTATATACATACTGTAAGCGATCTCTGGAAGGTAGCCAATTTCCAGGAGCGAGAAGTTTACGACATGTTCGGAATCAAGTTCATCAACCATCCCGACATGCGCCGTTTCTTCTTGCGCAACGACTGGAAGGGACACCCCTTGCGCAAGGACTATGACGCCAATCCGGAACTCAATCCGATTCCGACCGACGATGAGGTCAATGAGGATGAGACCTGCACATATAAGCTGAACGACAAGGGCGAAGTTGAGAAAGTGCCCGGCAAGGTATTCGAGGACAACGAATATATCGTGAATATCGGCCCGCAGCACCCGTCGACCCACGGTGTGATGCGTTTCCGCACAAGTCTGGACGGCGAGTATGTCAAGAAGGTCGATGTTGTGTCGGGCTATATTCACCGCGGCATCGAGAAGCTGTGCGAAGGCCTGGGTTATGCTCAGACATTGCATTTCACCGACAGAATGGACTACATGTCGGCCCACCAGAACCGTCATTGCCTCTGCATGTGCATCGAGAAGGCCCTTGGAATCGAGGTGCCGCGTCGCGCCGAGGTGATCCGTGTCATGATGGACGAGCTGATGCGTATATCGTCGCATCTGCTGTCGTTCGGATGTACGGCGATGGACCTGGGTGCCACTACGGCGTTCTTCTACGGCTTCCGCGAGCGCGAGATGGTGCTTGACATTTTCGAGAAAACCTGCGGTGCCCGCATGTCGATGAACTATAACGTGATCGGCGGTGTGATCGCCGACCTGCATCCTGATTTCGAGAAGGACGTCCGTGCGCTTATCGACATCATGCCCAAGCGTCTCAAGGAATATCATAAGGTATTCTCGGGCAACCTGATCGCCAAGAACCGTATGGTGGGCGTCGGCAAGCTCAAGAAGGAGGATGCCATTAACTACGACATTACGGGACCGAGCGGACGCGGTTCGAACTGGAGTTGCGACTGCCGTAAGAAACATCCGTACTCCATCTACGGCGAGCTCAACGAAGCGAACGTATTCGACGAGGTCCTGCTTGACGGCTGCGATTCCTACTCGCGCTATATGGTGAGGATGAAGGAGATCGAGGAGAGCTGCAAGATTCTGGCTTACCTTGTGGACCGCATTCCCGAAGGTGATATCCGGGCACAGGTGCCGAAGATCATCAAGCTGCCCGCCGGCCGCTGGTATCAGCAGGTCGAGGCTTCGCGCGGCACATTCGGCGTATACATCGAAAGCGACGGACAGAAGAATCCCTACCGCGTGCATTTCCAGAGCCCTTGCTTCAACCTGGTGGGAGTGATGGATCTCTGCTGCACGGGATATATGATCGCCGACCTGATCACCATCGGAGCTGCGCTGGACTTCGTGATCCCCGATATTGACCGATAATTAACAAGAATTTCAATAACAACAATAGCAACGAGATATGTTTAATTTTGGGCAATGGACGTCGGCGTTCAACAACTGGCTTCTTGGCTCGGGTATGGCCGACTGGCTTGCCATTCTGATAGAATGCGTAATAATAGGCGTGCTGATATTGCTGACCTATACGGTTCTGGCCTTGTTCTATATATTGTACGAGCGTAAGCTCTGCGCATGGTTCCAGTGCCGTCTGGGCCCGATGCGCGTGGGTAAATGGGGTCTGCTGCAGGTCTTCGCCGACATGTTCAAAATCCTTATCAAGGAGCTGATATGTCTGAAGGGCACTGACCGCTTCCTGTTCAAACTTGCGCCTTACATTGTGATCACATCGTCGGTGACGATGCTGGCATGTCTGCCGTGGGGCAACGGCCTGCAGATCATCGACTGGAATATAGGAATCTTCTTCGTGCTGGCCGTGTCGTCGGTCGGTGTGCTTGGAATCCTGCTGGCCGGATGGGCGTCCAACAACAAGTATACGCTGATCGGCGCCATGCGAAGCGGCGCGCAGATGATCAGCTACGAGGTGTCGCTGGGCCTGGCCATCATGACAATCGTCGTATTGGCCGGTACGATGGATATCAATGCGCTGGTATGGGCTCAGGAGGATGCATGGTTCCTGTTCAAGGGTCACATCCCGGCAATCATAGCTTTCATCATTTACGTGATAGCCGCAACGGCCGAGACCAACCGCGGTCCCTTCGACCTTCCCGAGGCCGAACATGAGCTGACCGCCGGTTACCATACGGAGTATTCCGGTATCCATTTCGGATTCTTCTATCTGGCCGAGTATCTGAACCTGTTCATCGTATCGGGCATCGCCTCCCTGATGTTCCTGGGTGGCTGGATGCCGCTGCATATCCCCGGTTGGGACGGTTTCAACGCCGTGATGAATTACATTCCCGGCATCGTATGGTTCCTGGCAAAGGCTTTCTTCATTTCGTTCGTGATAATATGGTTCAAATGGACGTTCCCCCGCGTGCGTATCGACCAGCTGCTGTCGTTCGAATGGAAGTATATGATGCCTTTCGCACTTGCCAACCTGATGCTTATGGCAGTGGTCGTGGCACTGGGATGGCATTTCTGAAATAAATAACAAGAAATAAGAAAACACAAGATATGAGCGAGAATTTAGGCACTGTGGTGCAGGTGATTGGTCCTGTAATCGACGTATCGTTCGAAGGTGGCAAGGAACAGATGCCTCCGATTTATACGGCACTGAAGGTGCTTCGTGACAACGGCGAGGAGCTGATCCTGGAAGTAGAGCAGCACATCGGCGAGGATATTGCGCGGTGTGTTGCCATGGAGAGTACCGACGGCGTCCGTCGCGGAGTTAAGGTCGAAAATCTGGGACGCCCCATAGCCGTTCCGACAGGCGCACAGGTCAAGGGCCGTCTGCTGAACGTGATCGGCGAGTCAATCGACATGCTTGAGCCTCTGGACCGCGAGAACCTGCGGTCGATCCATCAGCCGGCTCCTCCGTTCGACGACCTGGCCATCTCGACCGAGGTCATGTTCACCGGTATCAAGGTGATCGACCTGCTTGAACCCTATTCAAAGGGCGGTAAGATCGGACTGTTCGGCGGTGCCGGTGTGGGCAAGACGGTGCTGATTCAGGAGCTCATTAACAATATTGCCAAGGGCCATAACGGATTCTCGGTGTTCACCGGAGTCGGCGAGCGTACCCGCGAGGGTAACGATCTGTTGCGCGAGATGATCGAGGCCGGCATCGTGAAATACGGTGACAAGTTCAAGGAAGGCATGGAGAAAGGGGAGTGGAACCTCAAGGACGTCGACATGAAGGAGGTTGAGAATTCTCAGGTAACCTTCGTGTTCGGACAGATGAACGAGCCGCCGGGCGCACGTCTGCGTGTGGCTCTGTCGGGTCTGACGGTTGCCGAACAGTTCCGCGACAATGACGGCGGCGGCAAGGAGATTCTGCTGTTCATCGACAACATCTTCCGATTCACGCAGGCCGGTTCGGAGGTTTCGGCTCTGCTGGGTCGTATGCCGTCGGCCGTAGGTTACCAGCCCACGCTGTCATCGGAGATGGGTGCCTTGCAGGAGCGCATCACCTCGACCAAGCAGGGTTCGATCACCTCGGTACAGGCCATCTATGTGCCTGCCGACGACCTTACTGACCCGGCTCCGGCAACAACCTTCAGCTTCCTTGACGCCACCACGGTGTTGAGCCGTAAGATCTCGGAGCTCGGTATATATCCTGCTGTGGATCCTCTGGACTCCACGTCGCGAATTCTTGACCCAAATATCGTAGGCGAAGACCATTATAATACGGCCCAGGCCGTGAAGCAGCTGCTTCAGAAATACAACGAACTGCAGGATATCATCGCAATCCTCGGTGTCGACGAACTGTCGGAGGAGGACAAGAAAGTCGTGAACCGCGCCCGCCGCGCCCAGCGTTTCCTGTCGCAGCCGTTCTTCGTGGCCGAACAGTTCACCGGTCTGCCGGGCGTCATGGTGCCGTTGTCCGAGACAATCCGCGGCTTCAAGATGATTCTGAGCGGCGAACTCGACGACCTGCCCGAACAGGCGTTCCTCAACGTAGGTACGATCGACGACGCCATAGCTAAGGGTAAGAAGATGCTCGCCGAGGTTCAGTAAGAGGTCAGCAGGTAACAGTTAATTGTTGATATATGACCCTCGAGATAATATCGGCGCACGAAGTGACCTTCAGCGGTGAGGTCAATATGGTGACTATGCCCGGCGTGCTGGGATCGTTCACCGTATTGAAGAATCACGCGCCGCTGATATCCGTGCTGGCCGCAGGGACCGTCAGGTACACGACTCCCGACGGATCCGACCATGAGAAGGAGATAAGCGGCGGTCTCGCCGATGTGAATGATAACAAGATATCGGTATTGGTATACTGATTACATCCAATAAACTGCACGATGTTGAAGAGAATTAACGTCATAATGCTGATGCTGGCACTGCTGACAGCCGGATTCGCCCAGGCGGCTCCGGCCAATCCCGCCGCCCGGCATTATGATAATGAAGAGAAGGAGAAACCGATGGATGTCAAGGAGATCATCTTCGAGCATCTCGGTGACGGCTATGGCTGGGAAGTACCCTTCTCGCATGTTTACAGAATGCCCCTGCCGGTGATTGTCAGAGCACAGGACGGACAGTGGTTCTCGTTCAGCAGCGGCGACCTTACCGAAGTCATCGTTGTGAAGGACGAGGAGACGGGCAAGGAGAAGAAGGAACTGATACCCGTAGTCAAGACCTGCGAGCGCAACGGCAAACAGTATCAGTTTGTCATAGCGCATACCAGCAAGCACAAGGACAAAGTTGTAGAGATCGAACCTCTGACCGCTCAGGAACAGGCCGAGATCGACAAGCAACTGGCGGATAAGCGCGCCGGAAGTGATGTCGACGAGGGTATGCCCGTCATCGACGGATACGTCTGTGTGGAGGATGCTTCGGTGAAGGAGAACGGCCATCTGCATGACAAGGGCACGTACTACAAAGAATACAGGCCTTTGGACATATCGATCACCAAGAACGTGCTGGCGCTGTTCATCTCCGCTCTGCTGGTCACGGCGATGGTGATGGGTCTGGTGCGCTACTACAAGCGCTGCGGGCTCCGCGCTCCGCGCAAGGGGATGGGATTCTTCGAAATGCTGGTGTCGTTCGTATACTATGACAACCTGAAGCCGGTGCTTGGCGACAAGGCAGCCAAATTCGCGCCCTATCTGCTGACGGCGTTCTTCTTCATCTTGACGATGAACCTGCTCGGTCTGATAGTGGTATTCCCCGGCGGCGCCAACCTGACGGGCAATATCGCCATCACGCTGGTGCTGGCCCTGTGCACGTTCGTGATTACCAACGTGCTGGGTACTAAGCATTATTGGAAGGAAATATTCTGGCCCGATGTCCCCATCTGGCTGAAGTGTCCGCTGCCGATCATGCAGGTGATCGAGATATTCGGAATCTTCACCAAGCCGGCGGCCCTGTGTGTCCGTCTGTTCGCCAACATGATGGGCGGCCACATGATCGTGATCACGCTGACGCTGCTGATCTTCATCTTCGCAGGCTTCGGCGCTGCGTTGGCCGGAGGTACGGCTGTTGTGTCGGTGCTCTTCTCCGTCTTCATGCTCGCTCTCGATGTGTTGGTCAGCTTTATCCAGGCATATGTGTTCACCCTTCTGTCGGCATTGTTCATAGCCATGGGACAGGCCAAGGAGGAACACGGCAAGGAACTTGACAAGGAGGATGAACTGCTTCGCAAGGAAGCCGCCGAGATCGACCATATGGAGGGCCGCGAAGTCGGATCGATATAAAAGAAATTGTGGGGAAGGAAATGAAATAAGTAAATAAAATAACAAATAAAAAAGTACAGCTATGTTATCAATGATTATGAACGCCATAATGGCGGCAGCCGAGGGAGTAATGGACCTTCAGCCTATCGCAGCAATGGGAGCCGCCCTTGGCGCCGCCCTGAGTGCCATCGGAGCCGGAATCGGTATCGGTAAGATCGGTGGATCGGCCATGGAGGCCATCGCACGTCAGCCGGAAGCAGCCGGCGACATCCGAAGCAACATGATTGTGATCGCCGCCCTGATCGAGGGTGTAGCACTGTTCGCAGTCATTGTATCGGCCCTTGCCATCTTCATTAAGTGATAAGATAACCATTCCGCGGGATCCGGTCTGACTGACAGACCGGATCCACCGCGGACTACACAACCCTAAACAGAGACACAATGGAATTATTTACGCCTGATTTTGGCCTGGTATTCTGGATGTTCGTAGCGTTCATCCTGCTTTTCCTGGTATTGGCGAAATGGGGTTGGCCGGTGATAATCAAGCAGATGGAGCATCGGGCTAAGACGATCGACAAGGGAGTCGAGGATGCCCGTCAGGCAAAGGAGCAACTTGATAACGCGCGATCGGAGGCCGACCGCTATATGAAGGAGGCTCAAGGACGCCAGCAGGAGATGCTCAGGGAAGCCGAGCGCATGAAGACCGAAATAATCGAGGCTGCACGACAGGAAGCCGCCAAAGCCGCTCAGCGCGAGATGGACGCCGCTAAGGCAAGCATCGAGCAGAGCCGCAAGGAGGCCGAGTCGCAGATTCGTAACGAAGTCGGTAAGTTCTCGCTGGAAATCGCCGAGAGAATGATGCGCACCAGTATGAAGAGCGATAAGGCTCAGACTGCTTTGGTCAACAAATTGTTGGACGAAATAGAGAAGAATTGAGGCCATGATATCCGGACTTATTCCCCACCGCTATGCGAAAGCCCTATATAAATACGGCAAGGAAACGGGCGCTGACAAGGAACTGTACGACTGTATGAAGACCGTCATCGCCGCTTACCGCAGTACGCCCGAACTTCAGAAGACAATGTCCAATCCCTATGTGGACAAGTCCGAGAAGAAACGGCTGCTCGCCACTATTGCCGGCAAGGGGGCTGACGATGCTTACAACAGATTCGTGAGTCTGGTGCTTGACCATGACCGCGAAGAATTCTTCGAGCTGATGGCATACGCATTCAGAGACATCTACCGGAAGGCCAACAATATTTCCCAGGTACGCATCACGACAGCCGTCGAGATGGCCGACGATGAACTGGGCCGTATCCGGGAAGTGGTGGAGAAGTCATACCCGGAGTCGAAGTTTGAGTACGACACGGTTGTCAACCCCGATCTGATCGGCGGTTTCATTATCGACGTCGACTCGACGAGGCTTGACGCATCAATCAGCGGCGAACTGGAACAATTACGACAGAACCTATTAACAGGCAATTAATAAAATGCTTAACCCTAGTGAAATATCTGATGTGCTGAAGCAGGAGCTTGAGAACATCAACTCAAAGATAAAGTTCGAAGAGGTCGGCACCGTTCTGAACGCGGGCGACGGCGTTGCGCATGTCTACGGACTTGAGAACGTGCGCAGCAATGAGCTCGTGGAGTTCGAGAATGGCGCCAAGGGCGTGGCTCTGAACTTGGAGGAGAGCAACGTCGGAGTGGTTCTTCTCGACAACGTGAACAGCATCACCGAGAACATGTCGGTGAAGCGGACGGGCGAAGTGGCTTCGATCGAGGTAGGCGAGGGCCTTCTGGGGCGTGTCATCAACATGCTTGGCGAACCGATCGACGGCAAAGGGCCGATCGAGGGCGAGCGCATCAGAATGCCGCTGGAGCGTAAAGCACCGGGTGTCATTTTCCGCCAGCCGGTGAACCAGCCTCTGCAGACAGGTCTGAAGGCCGTGGACTCCATGATACCTATCGGCCGCGGTCAGCGCGAGTTGATCATCGGCGACCGTCAGGTCGGTAAAACGGCAATCGCCATCGATACCATAATCAACCAGAAAAGCAATTACGAAGCCGGCAAACCTGTATATTGCATATATGTGGCAATCGGACAGAAGGCGTCGACAGTGGCCAACATCGTGGCCACTCTGGACAAATTCGGTGCCATGCCCTACACCGTAGTGGTTGCGGCCAATGCGTCGGAATCGGCTTCGATGAGATACTTCGCCCCCTTCTCGGGCGTGGCTATCGGCGAGTACTTTCGTGACTCGGGCCGTGACGCGCTGATCATCTACGATGACCTGTCGAAGCAGGCTGTGGCGTACCGAGAGGTGTCGCTGATCCTGAAGCGTCCCTCGGGCCGCGAGGCCTATCCCGGCGATATCTTCTATCTGCACTCACGTCTGCTGGAACGTGCCGCCCGTATCATCAGCGACCAGAAAGTGGCCGAGCAGATGAACGACCTGCCCGAGGCCATGAAGTCGCGCGTCAAGGGAGGCGGTTCGCTTACGGCCCTTCCTATCATCGAGACCCAGGCCGGCGACGTTTCAGCTTATATACCTACGAACGTGATCTCGATCACCGACGGACAGATCTTCCTCGAGACGGGACTGTTCAATCAGGGTATCCGCCCTGCCATCAACGTCGGTATCTCAGTGTCGCGTGTGGGCGGTAGCGCTCAGATCAAGTGTATGAAGAAGGTGGCCGGTACGCTGAAAACCGACCAGGCTCAATTCCGCGAGCTCGAGTCGTTCACCAAGTTCGGCGGCGATATCGACCCGGTGACGGCAGCTGTGATCGACCGCGGCCGCAAGAATCAGAGGATCCTGTGCCAGCCGCAGTATCATCCCTGGCCCGTCGAGGATCAGGTGGCTGTGATCTACGCCGGTACCCACGGATTGCTCAGCAACGTGCCTCTGGACAAGGTGCATGATTTTGAGACGCAGTATCTGCAGGCATTGAAAATGAAGTACCGCAAGGAGACGTTGGATGTTCTGGCAACGGGCAAGCTCACGCCCGAGGTCGAGGAACTCCTGACGACGACAGCCAAGGAAGTTGCGGACGGCATTGCAAATTCTAAATAATAGAGAAACTACATGTCAACGTTAAGGGAACTCAAAACCCGAATCGGGTCGGTAGCGTCGACTGAGAAGATCACGGGCGCGATGAAGATGATTTCGTCGGCCAAGGTCCATCAGAACGAACAGCAGCTGAAACAGCTTCAGCCTTACAGGGCGAAGCTGACCCAGATTATGGGCCATATACTCGGAGCGGAGGAGAATTTTCAGTCGCCTCTGATCGAGAGCCGCGACGTTCAGACGGCGGCGGTGATAGTGTATGGTTCGGACGACGGTCTGTGCGGCGCATATAATATCAATATCTTCAAGGGCCTGCTCCAGAAGCTTGACGGCTTGCGCCGGGAATATCCTGGCGTGAAGATCACAGTCTACCCTGTGGGCGAGAAGATAGCGAGGGCCGTGCGCAAGCTTGACGGCGTGACGGTTGAGGTCCCCGCGGGGGTGGACAGCAAAATGAACGGCGAGGCCGTGCGGAACTTCACATATGCCGTGCGCGACAGATTCATTTCGGGCGAGCTCGATCTGGTGGATGTCGTGTACATGAAGTATAAGTCGATGAGCCGTCAGGAACTGACACTCGACCAGTTGTTCCCCGTAAGTTCAGACGTATTGCTCGGAGGGGCGGCCGAAGGGACGGATAACCAGCTGTACATATTCGAACCGGACGCCAACAGCATCTTCAATGCGGTCTTGCCCATGTTCGTTCAGTCGACGATGCAGGAGATTACCATTGAGAACCGGGCATCGGAACAAGCTGCGCGTGTCATGGCGATGCAGACAGCCAACGACAATGCCAAGAAACTGGAGGACGAGCTGCAGCTTGAATACAACAAGCTGCGCCAGCAGAGCATCACTGCCGAACTGCTGGATCTGCTCGGCGGGCAGGTCGAGAGATAGCCCTACGCCTTCAAACAACGATGACTTGAACAGAATAAGAAAAAATAAAAGTTGATGGCCAACATAAAAGATTATTTCAAAGAAGTGGGCTCGGGCATCAAAAGCCTGGTCACGGGAATGGCTGTTACAGGCAAGGAGTTTGTGACTCCCAAGATTACCGAGCAGTATCCCGAGAATCGGGAGACACTTCAGATCGGCGATCGCTTCCGTGCGGAGCTGACCCTGATTTATGACAATGAGGGACACCATAAGTGCATCGGTTGCGGCATATGCCAGATGAACTGTCCGAACGGAACGATCAAGCTCGAGACCAAGATGGTGGAGCTTCCCGACGGAAAGAAGAAGAGGAAACTCGACAAATATCTTTACGATCTGGGCAGCTGCACGTTCTGCATGCTGTGTGTGACGACATGTCCGCAGCATGCTCTGGAGTTCTCGAACGATTTCGAACAGGCGGTGTTCGAGCGTGACAAACTTGTGAAACAGCTCAATTACCGTCCGGAGCCAGAGATGCCGGAGTCAGCGCCGAAGCCTGCTGCGGAGAAATCGGCGGCAACCGCAGACGGAGCAGCGGCAACTGAGGCAAAATAATTAAGAAAACAACAAAACAACAATAATGGATTCAGTAGCGAATATAATCCTATACTTCGTGGTTGCGCTGGTTGTGGTGGTGTGCTCTTGCCTGACGGTGCTGACGCACAAGATATTGCGCGCGGCCACGTATTTGCTTTTCGTTCTGATCGGCACAGCGATATTCTACTTCCAGCTCGGTTACCAGTTCCTGGGAGGCGTCCAGATCGCGGTTTACGCGGGAGGTATCATGGTGCTGTTTGTCTTTGCGATTTTGCTTACGCGTAAGCCCGATGCCGTGGTACAGCGCATAGGACATCACAGACGATTCATCGGAGCGACAGTGGCTATAGTCGGAGGCGTACTGCTGCTTCTGGCGTTGTTCTTCATGCCCATATCCCACGATCTGAATCTGGTGACGGCATTGGAACGTGGTCAGATGATTACGATGGAGGAGATAGGTAAGGCCTTTACGGGCACCGACAGAATGCAGTATCTTCTGCCTTTCGAGGCGATAAGTGTACTGCTGTTGGCATCAATAATCGGCGGCGTCACCGTTGCCCGCAAACGATAACGGACCATGGATTTGAATATGTTATGGTATCTGGTGCCGAGCATCGTGATGTTCGTCGCCGGTGTGTATGGTTTTTTGACACGCAAGAATATGATCGCGCTTCTGATATCGTTGGAGCTGATGCTCAATTCGGCGGATCTGAACTTTGTGGTATTTAACAGATATCTGTTTCCGGGCTCTATGGAGGGAATGGTGTTCACACTGTTTGCCGTAGCGATAGCCGCGGCCGAGACAGCGATTGCCATTGCAATCATCGTCAACATCTACCGGGCCGTCGGCAATACGGATATCAACTCTGTAGATAAAATGAAATATTGATCATGAGCACGACATTACCAATATTGATATTAACGATACCGTTCGCGATGTTCCTGATTCTGGGCATCGGGGGTGTCAAGATGAGCCGCAAGCTGGCCGGAGTGCTCGGTATCTGCGGACTCGGAACGGTGGCTGTGCTCAGCTACATCGTCGCATTTACATATTTCTTTAGCGGCGACGCGGCCTTCATCGTCGACGGCGTGCGTCAGCAGCTTCAGATTTTCGATGTCACCTGGCTGAAATTCACCGACCGGATGGTGGTCAATATCGGCTTCCTGCTGGATCCGATCAGCGCCATGATGCTGGTTGTCATCACCACGATCTCGTTCATGGTGCACCTTTACAGCTGGGGATATATGGAGCATGAGCCGGGATTCCAGCGGTACTACGCATTCCTGTCGCTCTTCACGTTCTCGATGCTCGGTCTGGTCGTGGCCACCAACATCTTCCAGATGTACATCTTCTGGGAGCTGGTGGGTGTAAGCTCCTACCTGCTGATCGGCTTCTTCTACAAGTTGCCGTCGGCCGTATCGGCTTCGAAGAAGGCGTTTATTGTGACCCGCTTCGCCGACCTGTTCATGCTGATCGGTATTCTGGTTCTGAGCTATTACGTATCGAATGCTCCGGCCGACGGCCCTCTGGGCAGTGCATCGGCTTTCAATTTCATAATGCTTAACAGCAATGCCGGCGTGATAGCCAACAGTGTGCTTGGCGCAACGTTCATGAGCGGCTCGGTTCTGACGTGGGCAATGGTTCTGATATTTGTTGGAGGTATGGGTAAATCGGCCATGATGCCGCTGCATATCTGGCTTCCCGACGCTATGGAGGGCCCGACGCCTGTTTCGGCACTGATCCATGCCGCCACGATGGTTGTGGCCGGTGTATATCTGGTGGCCCGTTTCTTCCCGCTCTATTGCATCGTGCCGAATTCGCTGACATTCATTACGATTGTCGGTGCCATCACGGCATTCTACGCCGCGGTTGTGGCATGCACGCAGATCGACATCAAACGAGTGCTGGCATTCTCGACCATCTCGCAGATCGCCTTCATGATGGTTTCGCTGGGCGTTGCCTATAACGAACCCATCGAGGGAGTTCACTATTCCGGACTCGGCTACATGGCAAGTATGTTCCACCTGTTCACGCACGCCATGTTCAAGGCCCTGCTGTTCCTCGGCGCCGGCGCTCTGATCCACGCGGTCCACAGTAATAACTACACGGCGATGGGTGGTCTGCGTAAGTACATGCCCGTCACGCACTGGACTTTCCTGATAGGCTGTCTCGCCATCGCCGGCATACCTCCCTTCTCGGGATTCTTCTCCAAGGACGAGATGCTGGCAGCGATGTACAACAACCACTGGTTCTGGGGCGCATGGATGTCGATGGTGGCAGGTCTGACCGCTTTCTACATGTTCCGTCTCTACTACCTGATCTTCTGGTGGGATGAGAACCCCGAATACAAGAAGGAGGGGCACAAGCCTCACGACGCTCCCTGGCAGATGACGCTTCCACTGATTTTCCTGGCGGCTGTAAGCTGTGTGGCAGGTTTCATCCCCTTCGGCGAGCTCGTTACCTATAACGGAGAACCTTACCACATTCATCTGGAGACACCGGTGGCTGTGACTTCAATAGTGATCGCAGTACTGGCCATAGGATTGGCAACGGTGATGTACGCCAAGAAGAATCCTGTGCCCTCGAAACTCAAGAACGCGATGCCGCGACTGTGGGAGGCTGCTCACCGCCGCTTCTACTGGGATGAGATTTACATGTTCATCACCCACAACATCATCTTCGACATTATATGCAAGAGCATAGCCTGGTTCGACCGTCATATCATCGACGGCACAATGAACGGACTCGCTGCCATGACACAGTTCGCGTCGGCACGTATCAAGGGTATGCAGAACGGTCTGATACAAAGCTATGTGCTGTGGTACTTCCTCGGTGCACTGGCAATTGCGGCCGTGACTTGGATATGTATTCTTTAACCCCCACAAAACAACAATAATAGATTATGTTTTTCGGAAATTTATTAATCTGGTTTGTAATAGTGCCGATCCTGATGTTGGGCGGACTGGCATGTTGCGGCAACGACAACATGAAGGCCATCCGCGGGGTAATGGTGACCGGTTCGACAGTGCTGCTCGGACTTTCGATCTGGCTTGTGTGCTCGTTCCTGCAGTGGCGCGGTGCCAATCCGTTCGACGGGAGTATCGAGAACGCCATGTTCTGGCAGAACAGCTGGATGTGGTATAAACCCCTCAATATTCATCTGGCCGTCGGAGTTGACGGCATCTCGGTGCTGATGCTGCTGCTGACATCGATCATCGTGTTCGCCGGCACATTCGCATCATGGAAAATCAATCCGCTTCCCAAGAACTTCTTCCTGTGGTACTGCCTGCTTTCGACAGGTGTATACGGCTTCTTCATCTCAATAGACATGTTCACGATGTTCATGTTCTACGAGGTTGCTCTGATTCCGATGTATCTTCTGATCGGAGTCTGGGGCACGGGCCGCAAGGAGTATTCGGCCATGAAGCTGACTCTGATGCTGATGGGCGGTTCGGCCTTCCTGATGCTTGGTCTGCTCGGGATCTACTGGCATTCGGCTTCCGAGACATCGGCACTGACCTGGAATATTCTTGAGATTGCCCGCAACAATGCGATCGATCCGAGCTGGCAGGGCATGCTGTTCTGCTTCACGTTTGTCGGCTTCGGCGTTCTTGGAGCGATGTTCCCGTTCCACACATGGAGTCCCGACGGTCATGCATGTGCGCCGACGGCAGTATCGATGCTGCACGCAGGCGTGCTGATGAAGCTGGGAGGTTACGGTTGCTTCCGTATCGCCATCTTCCTGCTTCCGGCCGCGGCCAACCAGCTGGCATGGATATTCATTATCCTGACAGGTATCAGCATCGTTTACGGTGCGTTCTCGGCCTGCGTTCAGACCGACCTGAAATATATCAACGCCTATTCATCCGTATCGCACTGCGGCATGGTTCTGTTCGCCCTGCTGATGCTGAACCAGACGGCAATGACCGGCGGTATCCTGCAGATGCTGAGCCACGGTCTGATGACGGCCCTCTTCTTCGCGCTGATCGGTATGATCTACGGACGTACGCATACGCGCGACATCCGTCAGATGGGCGGCCTGATGAA
>JAQXIE010000003.1 GCA_029007645.1 Bacteroidales bacterium | reverse complement strand
ATGCTGTCCTGTAGACTTCGATGCATCGGAGATGCTGTTTCTCGATAACCCCACGATGGACGGGACAGCGAAGCTGGCACCGGCCTTCGTGGGGAGGGACCGGAGCGATACGATTTGGTCGGAGACCATGTTTCTGTACTGTCTGACAGCCTTCGTTGGGTACTCAGAACTCCAACCGGTCATCGGTGGGTTCGTCGGTGGTGGTCGGGACGTCTGTGTGGGATGTGGGGGATGTTCCGGCACTGATCTCGGCCAGCTCCTGCGCCGTGACGGGATAGAAGCTGGTGGTGTCGGGACGGAAGCCGCAGATGAACTGCGTGGTGCCGATATGGCGTCCCTTGGCTACGGAGATCATGGCGGTGCCTTGCGTCGGCACGTCGGCGAACGGTTCGGGGTAACGCTGGCCGTCCTTGGCGCGATATATCAGGTATATCACGTCGGCGGCCTCCTCAATCTGTCCCGAGTCCCGGAGCCGGGCCAGAGTGGGACGCGGATTCTGACGGTCACGGCTAAGCTGCGATATGAGGATGATCCAGATGTTCAGCTCTTTCGCCAGGTTCTTGAAACTGCGGGCTATGTCGCCGATAGCCTGCTCGCGGTTCTGCTTCGCGTTGTCGGGACGCACCAGCTGCAGATAGTCCACCACCGCGCCCTTGATATCCTTTTTCAGCTTCATGCGGCGGATGGACATAAGAATTGAGTCGAGGCTGGAATTCGATTTGCCGTCGAAGTATAGTTTCGACATGTCCACATCCTTCATCCCTTCGCCTATGCGGTTGAATTCGTCGATGCTGAGCCTGTTGCGGAGTATCCGCGTCGACGACACACCCGACCGCATTGCCGAGATGCGTGCCGTCAGCTGCACGGGCATCATCTCCATCGAATAGAATGCCACGCCTTCGCCATGCTGTATTGCCGACATGGCCAGCGAGGTGGCAAACGACGTCTTGCCCTGCGAGGTCTCGGCGCCGACTACTATCAGATCTGTGCCGCACAGTCCTCCTGCACGGTCTATCTCGGGGAAGCCTGTAGTCGTGCCGTATGTCTCCCCTTCCTGACGCTTCTGGTTGTCCATCACTATCTGCATCATCTCCTTGAACGAGTCACCCAGCGTGGTCAGGTCCGATGCGTCGAAGTCGAACAGACCTTGCAGCGCGCGCATGCCGTCGCTCTGCATGGACTCGACGTCATACCGCTCGTCGGCAGCGCGTGTCGTCAGTTCGCGGCCTAATGACCATAGCTTGCGGCGCAGGCTGTAGTCGCGCAGCAGCAGGGCGTGCGTCCCGATATCGGATCGGATCGTGGTGCCGGCACACAAGTCGGCGATGTCAAGAAATGTCAGCTTCGAACCGCTGCGGGCGAGTTCGTTGGATACCAGCATCATGTCGGGAGCGTCGCCGCGCTTGTATACGGCCATCACGGCGCGGTATATCTCGCGCATCCCGGGGTCATGGAAGCAGTCGGCATACAGGATGTCGGCCGATTCGGTCAGCGCGTTGTAGGATGTGATGAGCGAGGCTACGACCATTCGCTCCAGTTCCGGGTTACAAATGCAGTAAGCCGATGTTTTGCAGTTGGTTTCGTTCATGGTTGTTTAGTTAATAGTGATTATTCGCGTTTGCACCAGTTTATCAGGGTGCGGTACAGGGAGGCATACTTCGTGCGAAGATCCTTGCGGTTCTCGATGTTGTGGATGTTTACCGTGATGGCTCTTGAACCGAATTGCGCCCTCAGCCTTTCGAATTCATCCTCGCTGAGAGGCTTGATGTGATGGGACACGTATGGTGCGGAGGCCTCAAGCCAGTCAAGGAACTTCAGATATCCGGGGTTGCCGCTTGTACGGCGATATTCACCAATCATTTCGAAGGGCGTGAGCGCTTTCTTTTTACTCTCGTCAGAGAGTTTTTCTAATAAGTCTTTTTCTTTAGTCTTATATTCTATATTACATGTTTCCTCATTGTTTCTTGATTGTACCGTTGATTGTTCCTTAATTGTATCCTGATTGTTTCCGTGGGGAAACAATTCAGCAAGCAAGTGATTGCTGAGTTTTACGTTGTTTATTGCATACACGGTCGGGTTGTTGGTCTTGGCCTTGAAGTCGATCAGACCTCGTTGCTTTAATCGATTGCGTGCCTCTGCGATTGCCTTACGCTTGATCCGAAGCATCGCTTCCAGATACTGCGTTTGCAATTCATAGGGATTAAGCCACTTGCGGATATTGCATTCGTTTAACAGGAAAAAGTATAAACGCATGTCTGTATCGTTAAACGGCTTGAATCTGTCCTGTTGCCAGAACTCGTTGATCAATTCGATATAGGTCATCTGTATTGTGGTTTTACGCTTGTTGAAGTTTTACGCCCCAAAATTACCGGCCCGAATATCCCATACTTCCTTATCCATTTACATTGATACCTGTTTTTTGTAAA
>JAQXIE010000002.1 GCA_029007645.1 Bacteroidales bacterium | reverse complement strand
GACAAGATCAAGAACGGCACGGTATTGACCTGCTCGCTTGCTGTAGTGGTGCTCCTGGACCTCTTCTCGGTCAACACCCGTTACGTGAACCACGACAACTTCACCACGCCTGTCGACGACGAGACGATGTTCGAGATGACCGATGCCGACCGCGCCATTCTGCGCGACAAGGGCAATTACCGCGTGATGGACGTGGCCAATATGGGCGGTGCCCGTTCCTCCTATTTCCATAAGACGATCGGCGGCTATCATGCGGCTAAGCTGACGCGCTACAACGACCTGCTGGAGCATCAGATATCCAAAGGCAACATGGGCGTGCTGAACATGCTCAATACCCGCTATTTCATGAACGGCAACGAATATGAGCGTAACCCCGGAGCTCTGGGCAACGCCTGGTTTGTCGACAGCCTGGCATATGTGGCCAATGCCGACAGCGAGATGGCGGCTCTGGACAGCCTCGACACGCGGCATGTAGCTGTGGCTGACAAGCAGTTTGCCAATACGCTTGGCGCTGCCATGCCTATAGCCGCGGGCGATACCATTTACGAGACGAGCTACGCGCCCGACCGTCTGACCTACAAGGCGCGCAGCGCCAACGGAGGCGTGGCCGTATTCAGCGAGATCTATTTCCCCTGGGGCTGGGAGGCCACCGTCGACGGCAAACCGGCCGAGATCGGACGTGTCAATTATGTGCTCCGAGCCATGCGTCTGGCTCCCGGTCAGCATGACATAGTCTTTGAGTTCAATCCCAAGTCGTTGCGTGTCACCAATACGCTGGGGCTCGTGGGCGTGAATGTGATTTACGTGCTGTGCGCGGCGGCGCTGGCCTTCTGGATCAGTGCGCTGGTGCGCGGCTACAGGAAGAAGAATGATGCTGCTTGATTGGCTGAATCGGTCGCGGCACACGCGTGGCTACGGAGTGCATTCGCCGTTCGGCTATGCGCTGGTGACGCGTGCCGTGCGCCCCAAGGGGTGCGCATGGTACGGCTATGCCGACATCCGCAACTCGCTGGCACAGAATTTCGACCGCAGGGTATGGCGCGAGGCCTGCATGTTACTGCGCCTCGCCGCCTTCCTGCGTCCCGGTTCGGTGTATCTGCCTGCCGGTGCCAATCTGGCTTACAATACGGCCATAAGCGCCGCCGATTCCCGGACCGGTATCGTAAAGGCCGCTGCGAGTGCCGCGTCATGCGACATGATATGCAGTGTGTCGGATATGCTTCCGCTCGATGTGCTGCGGCAAGCGCTGGAGCGCCCCGGCGCTTGCGTGGCCGTCAGGAATGTGCCCGCCGGCTGGGCGGAGGCTCTGTTCGGTTCGCTTGCCGAGGGAATTGCCCTCCGCGGCAAGCGAAACCTGATTATGGTGCATCGGTCCGGAATGCAGAAGATTCTTTACACGGTAAACATTGGCTGATTACGGGCGTGATTATCTGCGGTCGCTGACGCTGGAACGCGGTCTGTCGACCAATACGGCCGAGTCCTACAGTGTGGACATAGGGCATCTTATGTCATGGCTCGAGATGCGCGGTCTGGAACTGGCCGACGTGCGACAGGATCATCTGCATGAACTGCTCTGTGACCTCGGAGAGATGGGTCTTGCCCCGGCGTCGCTGAGCCGGTTTATATCCGGGATCCGGGGATTTTTCCGCTATTTGAAAATCCGAGGGGTGATCGAGCACGATCCGTCCGAGCTGATAGAGATGCCGAAACGGAGCCGGAAGCTGCCCGACGTGCTTAGCACGGAGGAGATCGACGCCATGATAGCGGCCATAGACTGGAACAAGGATGAGGCGCTGCGCAACAATGCTATAATCGAGACGCTCTATGGCAGCGGCCTGCGCGTGTCGGAACTGTGTGGGCTGCGTATTTCGCGTCTGTCGCTCGACGACGGCTTCGTGCTGGTCGAGGGGAAAGGTTCGAAGCAGCGGCTTGCGCCGCTCTCGCCTGTGGCTGTCGATCTGATCAGGGAATATCTCGACAAACGGGCCGAAGGCCCGATAAAGCCCGGCAACAGCGACATCCTGTTCCTGAACCGTCGCGGCGCGGCGCTGACGCGTGTCATGGTCTTCTATATTATCCGCGACCTGGCGGCGACAGCCGGGATTACCCACAAAGTCTCGCCGCACACGCTGCGGCACAGTTTCGCCACCCATTTGCTCGAAGGTGGGGCAAACCTGCGTGCCATCCAGGAGATGCTTGGACACGAATCGATCGCCACCACCGAAATCTACCTCCACATGGACCGTAGCATCCTCCGCCGCGAACTCCTGACCCACCATCCACACTTCCGTGGTAATGAATTTTAGAAGCCGAGGTGGGTTTTGCGCCAGTCGACACGGGCTTTATACATGGATTCTTTGAGGCCTCCTTCGGAGAGGAATTGGGCTTCCATTGATTCAAGGAGAGAGGCTAACATGGCATCGAGTTGGCGAATCTCAGTGATCATTATGTTGGCAACGGTCTCGTTACTGCAGTCGTTGCACTTGGCTTTGAATTCAACCCTGTCATCGCATTCTTTACAGAATTTTCTGGCCCGGATAGTAACCGGATCATTTAGTTGCCAGACCATGAGGTCATTCTGATAAAGATAGTCGATATAATCCTCCATAAGTTCGCGGAGCGAGCCTCGGGCAACGCCGACGAGTTTTATGCCCATCTCCATTGATGTGGTGGAATCGGTGACGCCTTCGACGATGTTTTGCTTGCAGCTGCGGGCAGCCTGTCGCATCTGGTCGATGGTGCGGGTAGTATATGGGAAAGCTCGGCGGATGAAGAGTTCCGTGACATCAGAAACGCAGGCGGCCTTTCGATAGATGTTCCATCGCGAAAGGTCGCCTGAGATTTTAAGGAAATTTCCCATAGGAAATCGGATTGAAGTTGAGACTGGAGGTATAAGATTTATAAGTTTTATAAGACTTATAAGAGACACTAGTGAAAACTGGTTGAGCTTAGCTTTATTTCAGACCTCTCAAATGAAATACTCTGAAAAAAGCACCACAACAATTTCACCGCTAAGATAGTGAATTTTACTGGATATATCACCATGAGATACAGTCTATTGTTTTCCGTAACATTCACTTTCAGCAAATTCATTATAAAAATGAAAGTCATAACCAATCCCTGCGGGATAGGAGTTCTATCCCGCAGAGAGGAAGTCAAAATTTATCTTGCGCTTAGTGGCTGAGTTTTTCAGCTGGGATTACGCTTGTTGATTTCTATTAAATTCGATGCGCCAACGATTACGATTGCAAGGCTGATGATGCGGAGAATCCAACTTGTCAGGCTTACGACATCATCGAAGAAATCACCCTGATAACTATTTGATGAGAATATCGAGGCAAAAAATCCGATTGCCCCAAGGACTACAAGCAGTATCGAACAAACTTTATTCATAACTTCTTGATTACACCCTATGGCTCCTCGGGCGGCGGTTAGTATTCGGTATTGTCTGAGGTGCATATAGAAAAGGTGAGCCACTTTCAACGTCATCTCCGTTGACAGCCTCACCACAAGGCTCTATAAGCAGATGACACGAAATAGCAACTCACCGTATGCCGTATATCGTGTCGGTACGAATGATATGCAGATACGAGAGAAGCATTTCCGGCATCTCTGACTTATAGATTGAACAAGGTGGTGATTTGTCAACGTCAGAGGAGGCGAAAACCTTCCTGATATGTCCTGTAATCGGTAAATGGCCCGAGAGCCATTTGCCGACTGTGTCGCAAAGTTAAACAATTGTAAACTAATTAGCAAGCGCGAGTTGCTATTTCGTGCAGCAAAATTATAATTGTCGATCAGCCTATGCAAGTCCATTTCTGTCCTTTTAATCAGGGCATGCGGAAATGGACGCCGTTTTTGCGGCCGCAGACGTAGACGCCAAGATCGTCGCCGCCGCGCGTGAGGTGGTCAAGATATAGTGGCTCGTATTCTATAATCATGGTGCAGCGGAAATGGTCGCCCGCAGCGATGCGTGTGCCGGCCGATGACAGTACTTCAAATTCGCCGTGTCCCAGATGCCGTATCCGGCAGAGACGGTCGGGCTGCCAGCTGAGGTCGAGGATATCGCCGGGCCGAAGGTCTTGAATCACGTCGAGCGACCGTCGGCCGACGGGCCCGCTGTCAGCGTCCGCCGGTCCGGCCTTGCAGAAGGCCTCCCAGCCGGCCCAGCCTGCGTAGCGGCTCAGTGTGTCGAGGGTGTGGCGCCGTGGCTCTACATCCTCGTTAAGATAGCCCCACAGGCGTTTGAGAGTAGTGGCACTAAGCAACACGCCGGTGCGCTCGAAGATGCTGTCGCTGAGCGTCTGAAAATGCCGGGCTGTGATCACGGGCTGTCCGAAGCAGCTCTCCACTTTCTGGCACAACAGTTTGTATTCGGTTTTCATTCTTTATCAGGGTTCATGTTATTCCAGCGGCGTCCCATTTCTTCGTAATAGGTCTGGAAAGCACTTTCCAGTTCCGCACGGTCGTTGACGTCAAGAGGCGGCAATGAGGCAAAACACTCCTCTTTCACGGCTTGCAGATTGCGTGCAAGACTGATAGTCAGCCCTTCATCGAACCGGTTGTCATGTTGGGCAATGAATAGCTTAAGTTCTTTTTCAAGACGCGTCCTCATCATGCGTTTAGCATCGGTTATAAAAGACGCATGTCGCTCCACGCTATCCCGGTATGTATTCTGCGCCTTAAGACGATGGCTTAGACGACCGATGGAGTCGGACATCATCCGTCGTTCATAGGTCCCGGCAGTGTCGAGGGTCATCACTTGATGCTGCAGATCCTCAACGGAGCTGTGAAGCAGGCTGTTGGAATCGGCAAGGCGGCCGTTGCGGTATGCCAACAGTGATATTGCGGCCAATGCCATCACGGCCACGGCGATTGCGCCTTGTCTCATCAATCGCTTGCCGCGCGTCTGTCGGCGCCGGATGGCCGCGAGAAGATCGGCTCCGTCGCGGTATCGGCACTCCGGCTTGCCTGTGGCTTTCTTGATGATGGTACGGTACTCCGGGCAGAGCATCTGCATGATCACACCTAAGCTATATACGTCGTCGCCCGTGAAAGGAGTGTCGGCCTCCTGCTGCCGCTCCGAAATGTAGCCCGGTGTGCCTGCCGGCGATTTCAGGATGGTAAACGCGTCAGTGTCGGCCAGCCCGAAGTCGATGATCACTGCCTTACGGCCGTTTTGCCTTATAAGAATGTTCGACAGCTTCAGGTCACGGTGAACAATGCCGTGATAATGTATATGGGCCACGGCCTCCACTATCTCGGAGAGCAAACGGCGGCGGTCGGCAGCGGTCAGTTGTCCCGACCGCAACTCTTGCTCAAGGGTGGGGCCCTCGACCCATTCCATAATGATACAAAGCCCGAGGCCCTCCACCTCCTCCATGCCGGCGAAGCTTACGATGCCCGGGTGGGAGAGCGATGACAGAATCTTGAACTCCTTCAACAATTGCTGCCTGTGAACCGTGGAGTCAGAATACTCAGTACTAAGCCCTTTCAGTGCCCAACGCCGCCCGTAGCGCGACCCTGAGGCAATGAAGTAGGGCTTTCGCATGGTCAGGATTTTCACATCCGTGAAGACAGAGAGATCCTCCTTTATCATCTCAGTCTTGCCCAAAAAGCCTGATTCCGGATCAACGTCTGCCATCTTTTCTTATTTGTCTTTGTCGCAAATATAGCGAAAATTTGCGAAATTATAGCATCTACAGTCATACCGGATGTGTCAAAAACGCAGGCGGCCTTTCGATAGATGTTCCATCGCGAAAGGTCGCCTGAGATTTTAAGGAAATTTCCTATGGGAAATTACTCCCACTCGATTGTCGCCGGCGGTTTGGAGGAGATGTCGTAGACTACGCGGTTGATGCCGCGGACCTTGTTTATGATCTCGTTGCTGGTCTTGGCGAGCAGCTCGTAGGGGAGGTGTACCCAGTCGGCGGTCATGCCGTCGGTCGAGATGACGGCGCGCAGTGCGCAGCAGCTCTCATAGGTGCGTTCGTCGCCCATCACGCCGACGCTGCGCACAGGCAGCAGCATCACGCCGGCCTGCCATACCTTGTCGTACCAGCCGGATTCGCGCAGGTTGTCGATAAAGATCTTATCGGCGGCCTGAAGCACGCGGACCTTCTCGGCAGTAACGTCGCCCAGGATGCGGATGCCGAGACCGGGACCCGGGAAGGGATGACGACCCAGCAGCTCGGGATTGATACCTAATGCTTTACCCACACGGCGAACCTCGTCCTTGAAGAGCAGACGCAACGGCTCTACGATCTTCAGGTTCATCTCCTTGGGGAGACCGCCCACATTATGGTGGCTCTTGATAGTAGCCGACGGGCCCTTGACCGAGCAGCTTTCGATGACGTCGGGGTAAATTGTGCCCTGAGCCAGCCAGCTGGCGTTCTCGATCTTCTTGGCCTCGGCGTTGAAGACCTCGACGAAGTCGCGGCCGATGATCTTGCGCTTCTGCTCGGGATCGGTCACGCCCTTCAGATCGGCGTAGAAACGCTCGGAAGCGTCCACACCGCGCACATTGAGGCCCATACCCTGGTACTGTGCCAGGACATCCTCGAACTCGTTGGCACGCAGCAGACCGTTGTTGACGAAGATACAGTGCAGATTCGGGCCGATGGCCTTGTGCAGCAGCACGGCGGCCACGGTGGAGTCAACACCTCCGGAGAGGCCCAGAATCACTTTGTCATCGCCAAGTTTGGCGCGCAGGTCGGCAACCGTTGAGTCAATGAACGACGCCGGGCTCCATGTTCCGGAGCATCCGCAGATGCCCAGCACGAAATTACTGAGCAACTTCGGACCGTCGGTGCTGTGGAACACCTCGGGATGGAACTGGATACCCCAGGTCTGTTCCCCTTCGATGCGGTAGGCGGCCACGCGGACATTGTCGGTGGAGCCGATTATGCGGTAGGAATCGGGGATCGAGGTGATGGTGTCGCCATGGCTCATCCACACCTGTGTGGGGGAGGGGAGACCGGCCATCAGGGGGTCGTCGGGAGCGACGACAGTCAGCATGGCACGACCATATTCGCGGCTGGGAGCCGGTTCGACATCGCCGCCGAACTCGTAGGCCAGCAACTGGGCGCCGTAGCAGACGCCGAGCAGAGGCAGTTTCCCCTTGAACACGCTCAGGTCGGGCTTCGGAGCGTTTTCGTCGCGAACCGACGAAGGGCTGCCCGACAGGATCACGCCCTTGACGTCGGAGTCAAGAGCGGGAATCTTGTTGAAGGGATGGATCTCGCAGTACACGTTGAGCTCGCGCACACGGCGTGCGATGAGCTGGGTGTACTGGGAACCGAAATCTATAATCAGTATTTTCTCCATAATCAGGACGGTGAGTAGTTGGGAGCCTCCTTGGTGATGGTCACGTTGTGAGGATGGTTCTCGATAACGGCGGCCGAAGTGATGCGGACGAACTTGGCGTTGTGCAGCTCGCTGATGTCATGGGCACCGCAGTAGCCCATGCCGGAGCGGAGACCGCCGATCATCTGATAGACGGTTTCGCCGAGCGTTCCCTTGTAGGGTACGCGGGCCACGATGCCTTCGGGCACGAACTTCGAGGAGTCGCATTTCTCGCTCTGGAAATAGCGGTCCTTGCTGCCGGCCTCCATAGCCTCGACCGAACCCATACCGCGGTATGACTTGAACTTACGGCCGTTGTAGATGATAGTCTCGCCGGGCGATTCCTCGACACCTGCGAACAGTGAGCCCATCATCACGCAGTCGCCGCCGGCGGCGAGAGCCTTGACGATATCGCCCGAGTAGCGGAGACCGCCGTCGGCGATGGCGGGCACGCCGAGTTCATGCGCTTTCTTGGCAGCGTCGAAGATGGCCGTGAGCTGCGGAACGCCGACGCCGGCCACGATACGTGTCGTGCAGATGGAGCCGGGGCCGATTCCGACCTTGACGCCGTCGGCGCCGTTCTTGATCAGGAACTCGGCGGCTTCAGCCGTAGCGATGTTGCCGACCACGACATCGAGATTGGGGTAGGCATTCTTGACAGCCTTGAGGGTCTTGACCACATTGGCCGAGTGACCGTGAGCCGTGTCGATAACCACGGCGTCGACGCCGTTCTCAACCAGCGCGGCCACGCGCTGCAGCGTGTCGGAAGTGACGCCGACACCGGCAGCCACGCGCAGACGGCCCATGGAGTCCTTGCAGGCGTTGGGGTACTGCGCGATCTTGGTTATGTCGCGGTAAGTGATGAGTCCAACCAGATGATTCTCGTCATCGACCACGGGGAGCTTCTCGATCTTGTTCTTGAGGAGTACCTGGGCGGCATCCTGAAGATTGGTAGCCGAGTGGGTGGTGATGATGTTCTCGGAGGTCATGACCTGTGCGACGGGGAGAGACATATCCTGCTGGAAACGAAGGTCGCGGTTGGTGACGATACCGATCAGATGTTTCTCGGCATCGATCACGGGGATACCGCCGATGCGGTTGTCGTGCATGAGTTTGAGAGCATCGCCCACAGTCTCATCCTTGGTGATGGTGACGGGGTCGAAGATCATGCCGGAGTCGGCACGTTTCACCTTGCGGACCTGACGGGCCTGGGCCTCGATCGACATATTCTTGTGAATTACGCCGATACCGCCTTCTCGGGCGATAGCGATTGCCATAGGTGCCTCGGTGACGGTGTCCATTGCAGCCGACACGAAGGGGATCTTAAGCTCGATGTTGCGCGAGAAGCGCGTCTCGAGTTTCACAGCATTTGGAGTCACTTCGGAATATGCCGGGATAAGCAGCACGTCGTCGAAGGTAAAGCCCTCCTGGGCTATCTTTTCAGTTTGGAAGGACATTATTTAGCGAATTTCTTGAGTTCGGGGGATGTGATGAAGGTTTGTTCGCGGTCGGGACCGACGGAGACGAGGCCTACGGGGACACCGGTGATTTCCTCGACTTTCTCGAGGTATTTCCGGGCGTTTTCGGGCAGATCCTCATATTTGCGGACAGCGGTGATGTCCTCCTTCCAGCCGGGCATTTCGACGTAGAGGGGCTTGCAGCGCTCCAGAGCGGCGATGGTGCTCGGGGGGCATTCTATCACCTTGCCGTCGAGCTCGTAGGCGTAGCAGATGCGCAGTGTGTCGATACCGCTGAGGACATCGAGCAGGGTCACGGCCCAGTTGGTGATACCCGACAGGCGCGAGGTGTACTTGGCGACGCAGCAGTCGAGCCAGCCCACGCGGCGCGGGCGTCCGGTGACGGTGCCGTATTCGTGACCGCGTTCGCGGATACCGTCGCCGATTTCGTCATGGAGCTCGGTGGGGAAGGGGCCTTCGCCCACGCGTGTGCAGTAGGCCTTGAGCACACCGGCCACAGTCTTGATCCACTGTGGAGCGATTCCGGCGCCCACGGGCACCGATGCAGCCGAAGGAGTCGACGAAGTGACGTAGGGGTATGTGCCGTGGTCGATGCAGAGCATCATGCCCTGGGCACCCTCGAACAGGATGTTGCCCTCGCCCTGCAGGTGCTTGTTGATCAGGTCGGATGTGTCGACGATGCGGTCCTTGAGCTGTTCGGCGATCTCCATGTACTGATTGTAGATCTCGTCGGCGTCCATCTCGGGGAGGCCCAGCATCTTCATCTCGGGATTCTTGACGGCCAGAGCGGCCTCGAGACGCATGCGGAAATACTCGGGCTCCAGCAGGTCGCCGATGCGCATGCCGATGCGGGAATACTTGTCGGCGTAGCAGGGACCGATGCCCTTCTTGGTCGTGCCGATCAGGGCCTTGCCCAGATTGGCCTCATAAGCTCCGTCCAGAGCCGAATGCCAGGGCATGACCATGGCTGCGCGGGTGGAGATGTAGAGGTTGTGCTCCGTGATGCCCTGGTCGGAGAGCTTCCTCAGTTCGGCGATCACCGAAACGGGATTTACTACCATGCCGTTGCCCATCACGTTGATGGTCTGCGGGTTGAAGATGCCCGACGGGATGCTCTGCAGCGAGTATTTCTTACCGCCGAAAGCCACGGAATGCCCGGCGTTGTTGCCGCCCTGGTAGCGGACCACCATGTCAGCGTGACTTGCAAAATAGTCTGTGATCTTACCTTTGCCTTCGTCGCCCCACTGCGAGCCGACTACTACCAATGTGGTGCTCATTCTCCGAATACTTTGTTATAAATGTAATCTACGTTCTTGAAATAGTAATCGAGGGTGAAGCAGTTCTGGAGCTCCTCCTCCGACAGGTTGGCCATTACCGTGGGATCCTGGCGCAGCAGCTCGGCGTAGGGTTTGCCTTCGGCCATAGCCTTCATGGCGATGGGCTGGACGGTGTCGTAGGCCTTTTCGCGGGCGAATCCCTTGCCGATCAGGGCGTTCATGACGCGCTGGGCGAAGATCACGCCGTTGGTCATGTAGATATTGCTCTTCATGCGCTCGGGGAACACGGTCAGATTGCCCAGGATGTTGCCCATGCGGTTCAGCATGTAGTCGAGCAGCTCGGTGGCATCGGGCAGCATGATGCGCTCGGTGGCTGAGTGGGATATGTCGCGCTCATGCCAGAGGGCCACGTTCTGGTAGGCCGACTCCATGTATCCGCGGAGCACGCGTGCGCAACCGCACATATTCTCCGATCCGATCGGGTTACGCTTGTGGGGCATGGCGGAGCTGCCTTTCTGGCCTTTGCCGAAGGCTTCCTCCACTTCATGAACCTCGGTGCGCTGCAGGTTGCGGACCTCCATGGCCATCTGCTCGATGCTGGCGCCTATCAGGGCGATGCTGGCCAGATACCATGCGTGACGGTCGCGCTGGATCACCTGCGTGGAAACGGCAGCCGACTCGATGCCTAAGTGCTCGCAGACGTACTGCTGCACGAAGGGCGGGATGTTGGCGTAGTTGCCGACGGCGCCGCTGATCTTGCCGACTTCGACGCCGCGGGCGGCCTCCTCGAAGCGGGCGATGTTGCGCTGCATCTCCTGGTACCAGAGCACCCATTTAAGACCGAAGCTCGTCACGTCGGCGTGGATGCCGTGCGTGCGGCCCATGCAGGGGGTGTCCTTGTACTTCATGGCCTGCGACTTGAGCATCTCGCTGAACTTGCGCAGGTCCTCGCGCAGTATGTCGTTGGCCTGCTTCAGGATGTATCCGTTGGCGGTGTCAACGACGTCGGTGCTGGTCAGACCGTAATGCACCCATTTGCGCTCCTCGCCGAGGCTTTCGCTGACGGCGCGCGTAAAGGCCACGATGTCGTGGCGGGTCTGTTCCTCGATCTCCTTGATGCGGGGAATGCTGAAAGTGGCGTTGGCATAAAGTTTCTCTATATCTTCGGGAGGCACAACGCCCAGTTCGCGCCATGCCTCGGCGGCGAGCAGCTCGACCTTGAGGTAGGCCTCGAATTTGGACTGCTCGGTCCAGACATTGCGCATTATTTCTCTGCTATAACGTTCTATCATGATGGGGGTAATAGCCTTAATAGCCTCAATAGCCTTGATAGCCTAAATAGCAACAGGCGAAAAGGGGACTGCTAATGGTAATTTAAAATTTTATTTATTCATTCTGGTCAGGTAGCACTCCAGGGTGTTCTCCATGAGGCATGCGCGGGTCATGGGGCCGACGCCTCCGGGCACGGGAGTGATGAGGGAAGCGAGCGGTTCGGCGCCGGCGAAGTCGACGTCGCCGACGAGCTTGCCGGTCTCAGGGTCGCGGTTGATGCCGACATCGATCACCACGGCACCCGGCTTGATGAAGTCAGCTGTGGCGAACCGTGCGCGGCCGATGGCCACCACCAGGATGTCGGCATTGGCGCAGACCTTGGCCAGATCCTTAGTGCGGCTGTGTGTAATGGTCA
>JAQXIE010000001.1 GCA_029007645.1 Bacteroidales bacterium | reverse complement strand
AAATTGCACCGTCCGGCCGCTTTTTGCGCATCTCAGCCAAGTCTCGTCGGTTACGGTGCCCGCACCGCGCCCTCCTTAACTTGCTGAGCTGCATCAAAAATCGTCCGCCCTGGCATTAATATTTTTTAAGGAACAGACCCTCATTCTATGAAATTTTTCAGAATGGCCTCCCCCACGGCTCCGCTCTTTTCGGGATGGAACTGCGTGCCGTAGAAGTTCTCGTATTTCAGCGCGGCCGAAAACATCTCAGGATGCCGCGCCGTGGCTATGGTGTCGGGGCATAGCGGCGCGTAGTAGCTATGCACGAAATATACATAGCTGCCGGGATCTATGCCCTTGAACAGTTTGCTTTCAAGGTTGTTGATGCGGCTCCATCCCATATGGGGGACTTTGATGCCGGGCGCATCGGGAAACCGCCGCACTTTGGCGTCGAAGATACCGATGCAGTCCACATCGCC
This sequence comes from Bacteroidales bacterium, assembly GCA_029007645.1. GTDB lineage: Bacteria > Bacteroidota > Bacteroidia > Bacteroidales > Muribaculaceae > Lepagella. Next base: position 60,442 of record JAQXIE010000001.1, on the reverse strand, counting down.
CTCGTCGGAGTGACGGCACATCACCTGCATGCCCACACAGATGCCCAGCACCGGCCGGCGCAAATCGACAAGCACGCCGGGGAGTCCGAGTCTGGTCAGGTTGGCCATTGCCTGGGCCGCATTTCCGACTCCGGGCAGGATCACCCGGTCGGCACTCCGGATCACATCGGGGTCGGCCGTAAGTACCCACTCGGCGCCAAGCCGCGTCAATGCGTTGCCCAGCGAGCGGATATTGCCCATGCCGTAATCAATGATGGCTATCATAACACTCCTTTGGATGATGGTAAGACATAACTGAAGGGATTCCGGTTTATGGCCTGCCGCAACGCGCGTGCAAACGCCTTGAACACTCCTTCGATAAGATGATGGTTGTTTTCGCCTGTGGCCTCGATATGCAGATTGCACTTCATGGCGCAACAGAGCGACTTGAAGAAATGGCTGTACATCTCGGTGGGCGTATCGCCGACATATTCGCGGGTGAAGGGCACTTTCCACAGGAAGTCGATCCGGCCCCCCAGATCCATCAGCACCATGGCCCGGGACTCGTCCATCGGCAGCACGAATCCGTAGCGGTCGATTCCCCGTTTGTCGCCCAACGCGGTGACAATGGCCTCGCCCAACGCGATGGCCACATCCTCCATGGTATGGTGCTGGTCGACCTCGAGATCGCCGCGACAGGTCACCGACAGCGAGATGCCCGCATGATGGGGCAGCTGCCACAACATATGGTCGAAGAATTTCAGTCCGGTATCTATGGCCGAGTCTCCGTTGCCGTCAAGGTCAACGCGGATGTCGATGTCGGTTTCGGAAGTGCGGCGCGCCACATGGGCCGACCGCCCCTGCGAAAGTATGAAGCGGGCTATCTCATGCCAGTCGCCGCTGACCAATGCCGCGTCCTCGGCCTCCGCGCCGGCGGCATCGGCAAGCAGAATACCCCGCGCGCCCAGATTGCGAGCCAACTGCAGGTCGGTGAGCCGGTCGCCTATTACAAACGAGGCCGATAAATCATATTCTCCCGTCATATATGAGCCGAGCATGCCCGTCCCCGGCTTGCGTGTCGGCAGGTTCTCGTGCGGAAAACTGCGGTCGATATGCTGCGCGTCGAAAACCACGCCTTCGCCGGCCAGCACCGACAGCATCTTATTGTGCGCCGGATGGAACGTCTCCTCCGGGAACGAGGAGGTGCCCAGACCGTCCTGGTTGCTTACCAGCACCAGTTCGTAGCCACGGCCAGTCAGCGACCGGAGCGCAGAAATGGCTCCCGGCACAAACTCCAGCTTCTCCAACGAATCGATCTGCTCGTCGGCCGGCTCCCGGATGATGGTTCCGTCTCGGTCAATGAATATAGCTTTCTTCATCTGTAATTTCTTAGAATTTCCCCGATTCATAAGCCTCCAACAGTTCAATGATGCGCCGGTTTTCCGCAGGGGTCCCTACCGTGATGCGTAGACAGTTGGCGCATCCCGGCATCGAGCTGCGGTTGCGGACAATCACTCCGTTGGCCACGAGATAATCATATACGGCAGCGGCGTCGCTCACCTCGGCCAGAATAAAATTGGCATCGGAAGGATAGACCTTACGCACGCATTCCAACGCGGGCAACCGGCGCAGCATCATGGCTGCCTGAGCCTTGATCTCGGTGATCTGCGGAGCGACATCGCACGCGGTGCGCTTCAGCAATTCCTCCTGCACCAGCCGGCTCATATTATAAGGATACTTCACGCGGTCGAAATAGCGGATCACGCGCGGATCGGCAAAGGCCATTCCGGCGCGCATTCCCGCCATGCCCCAGGCCTTGGAGAAGGTGCGCAGCACTATCAGATTGGGATGATCGGCAATGGCGGACAGCATCGACTCCTTGTCGGAGAAATCGGCGTATGCCTCGTCCACAACCACCATCCTCTCGAAATGCTTGAGCAGAAAGAGTATCTGTTCGCGCGGGAATGCATTGCCCGTAGGATTGTTGGGGCTGCATATCCAGAGCAGCTTGGAATGCGCGTCGGCGGCATTGAGCAGATCCAGCACCGGGAGATGAAAATCAGCGCCAAGCTGCACCTCGCGGAACCCGACGTCGTTAATATCGGCCGCAACCTTGTAGACACCGTAGGAAGGCGTGATGGCGATGGCGTTGTCGATGCGCGGCTCGCAGAACACCCGGTAGATTATGTCGATGGCCTCGTCGCTGCCCGCCCCGCCGATGAAAATATTCTCGACCGGCATGCCGTAAAGTTCCGAAACGCGCTCTTTGACAAGATGCTGATGTGGATCCGGGTATCGGTTCACTCCGTTTTCGTAGGGCGACTCGTTGGCGTCGACCCAGACGGAAATATCACCGCCCGTGAACTCGTCACGGGCCGTGGAATATGGCTCCAGGGCCAGTATGTTTTTTCGAATCAGTTTCAGTGGATTCATTTACCGCACCAATTATTATATTATTTCAACCTCACGTCGACGGCAAGCGCATGGGCATCGAGGCCTTCGGCGCGGGCCATTGTGGTGATCACCGACGAGAGAAGTTTCAGACCCTCGGGAGTGAGTTCCTGATAGGTGATTTTGTGCATGAAGCTGTCGATGTTTACGCCGCTGAACGAGCGGGCCCAACCCGACGTGGGGAGTGTATGGTTCGTTCCCGAGGCGTAATCGCCGGCGCTTTCGGGCGAGTAATTGCCGATAAATACGGAGCCGGCGGCAGTGATGCGGTCGGCCGCTTCCCATGGATCGGCAAGAGATATGATCAGATGCTCGGGGGCGTAATTATTGGCAAAATCCACCATGTCGCCACGTCCGGGGAAAGTAATGATTCGGCTATGACTGAGCGAGCCCTGGATCGAGTCGCGCCGGGGCAGTGCGTCGGCGAGCCTGCTGACAGCGTCGGCCACATCCTGCGCCAGCCGGGCCGACGAACAAAGGGCAATGGCCTGGCTGTCGGGACCATGCTCGGCCTGCGACAGCATGTCGGCGGCGACGAACTCGGGATTGGCGCTTTCATCGGCCATGACCATCACCTCGCTGGGGCCGGCGGGCATGTCGATCGCAGTATACCGGCTCACGATCTGCTTGGCCTTGGTGACAAAACGGTTGCCCGGACCGAAGATCTTGTCGACACGCGGCACGGAGTCCGTACCGAACGCCATGGCGGCCACTGCCTGCGCGCCTCCGGCCCGAAAGATCCGCGTCACACCGCACAACGAGGCAGCATAAAGTATCTCGGGAGCTATGCCCCGCTCGCCATTGTCGGGCGTACAAAGCACTATCTCCCGGCATCCGGCTATCCGGGCCGGCACGGCCAGCATCAGCACTGTGGAAAACAGCGGCGCCCGCCCTCCGGGAATATACAGTCCGACCTTCTCCACGGGCACCGGCTTCTGGATGCACCGCACACCCGGAGTAGTCTCCAGTTCCACAGGCTTGGGAAGCTGGGCCTCGTGAAAGGCCGCGATATTGGCATGCGCCCGCCGGATGGCCTCGGCAACTTCCGGAGCAACCCGCTCAGAGGCCGCGCGGATCTCGGCTTCGGTCACAGCCAGAGAATCCCCCTCGAAACCGTCGAACCGCCGTGCAAAATCCAGCAACGCACGGTCGCCGTTGAGGCGAACCTCCTCTATTATGCTTTCTACAGTCTGCTGTATGTCGTCGTCATCCGGAATATTGCGGACACACAGGGCGTTCCAGCTGTCGCGCGACGGATTGTCAATAATCTCCATTATTTTATCACATTTTCCAACGCGAGCACCAGAATGTCGGTGGCTCCCGTCTCCTTCAGTTTCTCGATTTTCTCCCACAGTTCGTTCTCATGAATCACGACATGCATCGAGACCCACTGGGAATCGGCCAGGGGCATGATTGTAGGACTCTTCATACCGGGCAAAATTGCGGCAGCCTCGGCCACCTTATCCTTGGGCAGATTCATGAGCACATATTTCATGCCCCGGCTCTCGATGGTCGACGTGAAGCGGAACATCAGCTTGGCGAGAGCCGCGCGCTTTTCCTCGTCAAGATGCGGGTTGGCTATCAATACAGCCTCGGAATTGATGACGGTATCCTCCTCGCGCAGGCCGTTCTGCACCAATGTGCCGCCCGAAGATACAATGTCGAAGATGGCGTCGGCCATTCCGACAGCCGGAGCCACCTCGACCGATCCCGCTATCTCATGCACGAAGGCATGTATGCCGTGGTCGGCGAAGAAATTGCGCAGAATCACCGGATAGGAAGTGGCCACACGCTTACCCTCGAACCAACGGATTCCGGTGTACTGCACCTCCTTGGGCACAGCCAGCGAGAGCCGGCAACCGCCGAAACCAAGCTTCATAACGACATCGACGTCCTCCTCCTTCTCAAGCACCTCGTTGAGACCCACCACTCCGATATCGGCGACACCCATGGCAACGGCCTGGGGGATATCGTCGTCACGGAGATAGAGGACATGCAGAGGGAAACCTTTGGCATCGGAAATAAGTTTCCGGTGACTGGCGGAGGCAGAGATGCCGGCGTCGGACATCAGACTGACCGTGTCCTCGTTGAGCCGACCTTTATTTTGAATAGCAATAGTTAACATAATTCGAATTTATTGTTGCAATATGAAAACAAAACAACGGGTTATTCTGCAAAATTATCAATATTAGTCTGCATATGCAAATAAAGTGCGCAATATTTATAGAAATGCACTGGAAGAGTATGTGCGGAACCGGGCAAATGCACAGAAAAAGTATTAATGTGCAAGAAAATTTAAGAAAAATTTCCGTATTTGAGATTTTTTAGCTTATTTTGCAGCCTGAACTTTTGGCTACAGTCAACACAGATAAGACTATGAGTCTTTGGGGAAGGCTGCCGGAAGGGACTGAAACAGAAAAAAATTAACCAATAAACAGCAAGACAATGTCTGATATTGCACAGAAAGTTAAAGAGATCATCGTAGACAAACTGACAGTAGACGAGTCAGAGGTAACCGCCAACGCAGAGTTCAACAAGGACCTTGGCGCAGACTCTCTGGATACCGTAGAGCTTATCATGGAGTTCGAGAAGGCTTTCGATCTTCAGATACCCGATGCTGACGCAGAGAACATCAAGACCGTCGGCGACGCCATCGCATACATCGAGGAGCACCAGAAATAAATAGGGGCGACCCGAGAATCCAGCAAGAATGGAATTAAAGAGAGTAGTAGTGACCGGTCTGGGCACCATCAATCCGTTAGGACATGATGTTGCGAGCACGTGGGAAGCCGCGAAGAACGGCGAAAGCGGAGCCGGACCTATCACGCACTTCGATGCGTCGAAGTTCAAGACCCAGTTCGCCTGCGAGGTAAAGGGTTACGATCCGAGCACACATCTGGACCGCAAGAAGATGCGCCAGATGGACCTGTTCTGCATGTATGCCATGAAGGCGGCCGACGAGGCGATAGCTGATTCAGGTCTGGAGGAATCGGGTAGCGACCGCAACCGCATCGGAGTGATTCTGGCAGCCGGCATCGGCGGTCTCCACACCTTCGAGGAGGAGGCCGGATACTATGCGATACACGGCGAGCAGCAGGGTCCCAAATACAATCCCTTCTTCATTCCGAAGATGATCGCCGACATCGCAGCCGGCCACATCTCGATTGCGCATGAGTTCCGTGGTCCTAATTACGCCACAGTATCGGCCTGCGCATCGTCGAACAACGCTCTGATCGATGCCTTCAACGTGATCCGGCTTGGACAGGCCGACGCCATCGTAGCCGGTGGTGCCGAGGCCGCTGTCTTCCCCGCCGGTGTGGGAGGTTTTAACTCGATGAAGGCGCTGTCGACACGCAACGACGACGCCAAGCGGGCTTCCCGCCCCTTCAGCGGCTCGCGCGACGGTTTCGTAATCGGTGAGGGTGCCGCAGCCCTGATCCTTGAGGAACTGGAGCATGCCAAAGCCCGCGGCGCTAAGATTTACGCCGAAGTGGTCGGTGGCGGCATGAGCGCCGATGCCTACCACATCACAGCCACCCATCCCGAGGGACTGGGCGCTAAGCTGGTGATGGAGAACGCCCTCCGCGACGCCGGAATGAAGCCCGAGGACATTGACTACATCAATCTCCACGGCACATCCACGCCTGTGGGCGACATCAGCGAGGCCAAGGCCATCGTCGAAGTCTTCGGCGACCACGCCTATAAGATGAACCTCAGCTCCACCAAATCGATGACCGGCCACCTCCTTGGCGCCGCAGGCGCTATCGAGGCTGTCCTCAGCGTCAAGACGCTGACCGACGGCATCATCCCTCCCACCATCAATCATGAGGAAGGCGATGACGACCCCGAAATCGACCCCAAGCTGAATTTCACCTTCAACAAGGCTGTGGAACGCGATGTGAAAACTGTCCTCTCAAACACTTTCGGTTTCGGCGGACACAACGCCTGCCTCATCATGAAGAAGTACGAAGACTGATTTTTCAGTCCGCATATTTAAAAGTTCGGGAGCATGCCGCAAGGAGATGCTCCCGGACTTTTTATTTTGCTGATTTTTTTGTAAATTTGCATTTGGATAGCGGCATACAGCCGCTCAGCACGAAGAACATAAAAATGGCAGAGATAGAAGAAAACAAGAAATATCAGGCGGACAACATTCAGGTTCTGGAAGGCCTGGAGGCCGTGCGCAAGCGTCCCTCCATGTACATCGGCGACACCGGTGTCCGCGGACTGCACCATTTGGTTTACGAGGTGGTCGACAACTCGATCGATGAGGCTCTGGCGGGCTACGCCAACCATATCGACGTCACCATCACGGAAAACAACTCGATACGCGTGGTCGACAACGGCCGAGGCATCCCGGTGGACATGCACGAGAAGATGCACAAGCCGGCGCTGGAGGTAGTTCTGACCGTGCTGCACGCCGGTGGTAAGTTCGACAAAGGCTCTTACAAAGTATCGGGCGGTCTGCACGGCGTCGGTGTGAGCTGCGTCAACGCCCTGTCGGACTATCTGCGTGCCGAGATCCACCGCGACGGCAAGATCCACATGCAGGAATACGCCTACGGCAAGCCCACCAGCGAGCTCTGCGTGATCGGCGAGACCGACCGCACCGGAACCACGGTGATCTTCCATCCGGACGCGTCGATCTTCTCGGAGACCGTCTACAATTACGATACTCTGGCCAACCGTCTGCGCGACCTAGCCTTCCTGAACGCCGGAATAACCCTGACCCTTACCGACGAGCGCGAACGCGACGAGCAGGGAAATCCCCGCACCGAAACGTTCCACTCCGAGACGGGCCTCCGCGAGTTCGTCAAATACATCGACGAGGGCAAGGAACCGCTGATCGAGGACATCATCGACCTGCGCACAGAGCGCAACGGCGTCCCCGTGGAAGTGGCCATGACCTACAACAACGACTTCAACGAGAACATCTACTCATACGTCAACAACATCAACACCATCGAAGGCGGCACGCACCTCACCGGTTTCCGCCGCGGTCTGACAACGACGCTGAAGAAATACGCCGAAGACAACCACATGCTCGACAAGCTGAAGATCGAGCTGTCGAAGGAGGATTTCCGCGACGGTCTGACGGCCGTGGTTTCGGTCAAGGTCGCCGAGCCGCAGTTCGAGGGACAGACCAAGACCAAGCTCGGCAACAACGAGGTGATGGGCGTGGTGCAGACAGCTGTCAGCGAAGCATTGCGCAACTATCTCGAGGAGCACCCCAAGCAGGCCAAGGTGATTGTCGACAAGGTGGTTCTGGCCGCGCAGGCGCGCCATGCCGCCTACAACGCGCGGATGCGCGTGCAGAGCAAATCCACGCTGGGAGGCGCCGGCCTGCCTGGCAAACTGGCACCCTGCAAGAGCCGTATCCCCGAAGAATGCGAACTGTTCCTCGTCGAGGGTGACTCGGCAGGCGGTTCGGCCAAGCAGGGCCGCAACCCCCATTATCAGGCAATTCTGCCCTTGCGAGGCAAGATCCTCAACGTCGAGAAGGCTATGGACCACAAGATCCTCTCCAGCGAGGAGATCGTCAACATGTACAAGGCCCTGGGCGTGACCATCGGAACCGAGGAGGACAGCAAGGCTCCGAACATGTCGAAGCTCCGCTACCACAAGATCGTCATCATGACCGATGCCGATGTCGACGGTGCCCACATCGCCACACTGCTGATGACCTTCTTCTACCGTCGCATGCGTCCCATCATCGACAACGGATACCTTTACATCGCCACCCCTCCTTTGTATAAATGCAATGTCAAGGGAAAGAAGAAAGAGGAGGACACGGAATACTGCTGGACCGATCAGCAGGTGCAGCGCTTCGTGGACACGCGCTGCAACGGCGACCGCAACAAGCTCGTGCTGCAGCGATACAAAGGTCTTGGTGAAATGAATCCCGAGCAGCTGTGGGAAACCACCATGGATCCGGAGAACCGCATGCTGAAGCAGGTGAACCTGACCAACGCCGCCGAGGCCGACCGCACGTTCGCCATGCTGATGGGCGAGGACGTGGCTCCGCGCCGCGACTTCATTGAGGCTCACGCCACCTACGCCAATATCGACGCCTGATCCGGCTATCGGCCCGTGATCTCGTCGAAGAGAGCCTTGTAAGCGGCAGCCACCGATTCGGCGCTGAAACGCCCGCGGGCTTCGCGCAGCATCAAGCTCCGCAACGCATCCCCTTCGGTCAATACCTTATCAGCCGCCCAGGCCAATCCCTCAGCGATGGCCCGGGCGGCCTTCTCTTTGTCGCCGTCTGCGCTCCAGCGAGCCAGATAACCCGTGCGGCCATGGCTGATTATGTCTCCCTGACCGCCGTGGTCCAGGCTCACCGGCACGCATCCCCATGCCTGTCCCTCGACAAGCGTGCCGGGAAGCGTCTCGTACAGCGATGTCGACACGACGATATGCCCGGATTCGTACACCTCGCGGACCTCCCGCACAGGAAGCGGGCCGAGATGCCTGTGCCGCAGCCCGAAGCCCGACAGGGCGGCGGCGGCGCGCACATTGCCGAACGTCACCAGCTGGCAGCGGGCTGCAAGATCGGGACGTGCAGCGGCAACCAATTGCGTGGCGCGCACCAGTATGGGAAGACCCTTGATGGGGTCGTCCAGGCGTGCCGCGCCGAAAATTATCCTCAGCGTGCCGCAATCGCGTGGCCGGGGCTCGTCGATGTCAAAATTGAACGCGTTCGGAATGACCCTGATGTCGGCATGGCGCATCAGCGAGGACTCGCGGGCCCGAGTGGACAGCCAATTGCTCACGGCCACAAAATGCACCGGCACATCGCCGTACAGGGCCTTTTTACGCCGCCACACACGGGCCGACAGGTCATTCCGGCCGGCACGCCGGCCCAACAGCGGACAGTCACCGCAATGATTCAGAAATCCCTGACAGTCGCCGGCGTGGTGACAGACGCCCGTCATATTCCACATGTCGTGCATGGTCCAAACTATTGGCTTGCCCAAGGCGGCAATGGCCCGGATGCCGCGTAGCGACAGCATGCCCTGGTTGACCCAGTTCAGACATACCACGTCGGCCTGGCGCACCCACGGATGACGCGCCACGTCCACCCCGTCGGCGCACGTGTCGATCTTGAACAATGTCGAGCGGTCAAACCCGTTGGCCAGGAATATGCCCAGCCTCTCGCGAATAAAAGCAGCCTTCAGCGCCAGTCCGGTCGAGGCATACGCCACACGACTGTCATCGGTCAGTCGCTCGGCGACAAGCATCCGCGCGTCCACACCCGACGCATTCAACGCCTCCATCAGCCGCCGCGACACGACTGCCGCGCCTCCCGTACTGTCCGACTTGTTTATTATCACTACTTTCATATAGAGCATGCTTAGTTTCGTAAAAAACACCCCAAAATTAACAAAACAATCAGAAATAATCCGTATATTTGCAAAAACAAACGACCACAGGCCGTAACATGAACTACACAGTCTTAGATTTTCTCTGCCTATTGGCCTCGGTATGCCTTTTCCTGTACGGAATGAAGGTAATGAGCGAGGGCCTTCAGAAAGTTGCGGGCGACCGTCTGCGCAACATATTGGGGATCATGACCCGCAACCGGGTCACAGGAGTTTTGACCGGCATCGCCATCACGGCATTGATCCAGAGTTCGAGCGCGTCGACAGTGATGGTAGTGAGCTTCGTAAACGCCGGACTGATGACGCTGCAACAGGCCATGGCCGTGATCTTCGGTGCCAACGTCGGCACCACGGTGACCACCTGGATTATCTCGGCGTTCTCGTTCGAAGTCAGCATATCAGACTATTCCCTGGTGCTTCTGGCCGTGGGCGTGCCCATGCTGTTCATGAAGAAGAGCACCTACAAGTCGCTGGGTGAGTTCCTGATAGGATTCTCGCTGCTCTTCATGGGTCTGGACATGATCAGCGAATATGTGCCCAATCTGCAGGAAAATCCGCAGATGCTGGAGTTCGTGACCAACTGGACGTCGCTGGGCGCATGGAGCGTGCTGATATTCTTCGTTCTGGGCATCGTACTGACCATGATCGCCCAAAGTTCGGCGGCCACATTCGCCATCACGCTGATCATGTGCTCGCAAGGATGGATCTCCTTCACGTTGGGATGCGCCATTATCCTGGGCGGAAACATCGGAACGACCATCACCCCGATCCTGGCATCTCTAAGCGGTAATGTAGCGGCCAAACGCACCGCCATGGGACACCTGCTCTTCAATGTGCTGGGTTCGTTGATCGTGCTTTGCCTCTTCAATCCCTTCATGGACCTGGTGGCCGAGATCACAAAACTATGCACCGGCACCAACCCGCTGGATATCAGCGCAGCGCAGGAAGCGGGCATGCGCGGCACTACCCTGCTTAACGAAAAGGGAGGCTACACGGCCGTGGCCCAAAGCTGCGTGGCTTTCGGACTGGCCATGTTCCCGACCGTGTTCAATGCCTGCAACCTGCTGATCATGATATGGTTCACCAAACTCTACGTCAAGATCGTATGCTGGCTGATTCCCTCGCACCACAACGAGGACGAGGAGGAATTCGCTCTCAAATATATCGGCGGTGGTCTGATGTCGGCCTCGGAGCTCAATATCCTGCAGGCACAGAAGGAGATTCAGTTGTACGGACGGCGAGTGGAGCGCATGCTTAACATGAGCCGGCAGATGATACATCTCGACATCAAGGCCGACGATTACAGCCACCTCTTCTCGCGCATCCAGAAGTATGAGCAGATTTCCGACCGCATGGAGATCGAGATAGGCACATATCTGAACCGCATCGCCGAGGGTCGCCTCAGCCCCGAAGGCAAGATGCGTATATCCGGCATGCTCCGGATTGTCAGCGAGATCGAATCCATCGCCGACGGCTGCTACAACGTGGCCAAGACTGTGGACCGCAAGAACCATAACCATGTCGAGTTCAACGACAACGTGTTGCACGAAATCGACAATATGTACGAAATGGTCGGCGATACGATGAAGAATATGCTCTCCCTGCTCGACGAGATGGAACGTCCGGAAAGCAGCCGGATTGTGGAGGCATACAACAAAGAACGGGAAATCAACAACCTGCGCAACAAACTGCGCGACGGCAACATATTCAATATCAACAACAAGGAATACGGTTATCAGGAAGGAATCTTCTTCATGGACCTTATCGGAGAGGCCGAGAAACTGGCCGACTATATGCTTAATGTCGTGGAGGGTGTGAAGCATCAGTTCAAGACAGCTCCGGCGCAGGCATGACATGAAAAACACTCTGAAATGGAAACAGCCAACAGGCGGAATCGCTACTGCGTGATAATGTGCGGCGGAATCGGTTCTCGTTTCTGGCCCATGAGCCGAACCGATATGCCCAAACAGTTTCTTGACATGTTCGGTACCGGCCGAAGTCTGCTCCAGCAGACCTACGACCGTATCAGACCTCTGTGCGACCCGGAGAATATCCTGCTGACAACCAATGTCCACTACGTCGACATAATCCGGGAACAACTGCCCGAGATTCCGGCCGAAAATATTCTGGCCGAACCAGCCCGGCGCAATACAGCTCCTTGCATCTGCCGGGCCGCGTATCACATCTATGCCCGCAATCCCGAAGCTTCGATCATCAACATTCCTTCCGATCATCTTGTCCTCAAGGAGAATGCCTTTATCGAGGTCCTGTCGCAAGGCATGGATTTCGTCGAAAAAGGGGACCGGCTGCTCACAATCGGCCTCAAACCCGTATCCCCCCACACCGGATACGGCTATATCCAGCTCGGCGCCACCCTTGACGATCCTTCCGGAATCCGCAAAGTCAAGTCGTTCACCGAAAAGCCCGATATCGAAATGGCCCGGACTTTCCTCGCCAACGGCGAGTTCTACTGGAACTCCGGAATGTTTCTGTGGCGCGCAGATTCGATTATCAAGGCCTTCGAGCAATATGCTCCCGAAATCAACACCCTTTTCAGCAAGGCGCGCGATCTGATCGGCACTCCCGGCGAAGCCGAATACATAAACACCATATATCCCAGCGCCCCCAATATATCGGTGGATTACGCCGTGATGGAGAAGGCCCGGAATGTCTATGTCAAAACCGCTGATATCGGATGGAGCGACCTGGAGAACTGGAAAGTTCTCTACGAAATCTCGCCCAAGACCATGGATGGCAATGTGACACAAAACTGCCGTGTATTGGCAAGCAACAGCCACGGCAACATCTTTGCCGCCTCGGGCGACAAAATCATGGTCGTCTCCGGTCTCGACGGGTTCATTGTCGCCGACACCGACCAGGCCCTGATGATATGCCCCGTCAACGACGAACGGCGCATCCGGCAGGTCCTGAACGAAGTGAAAGAACATTTCGGCGAAAAATTCATCTGACATGCCTTCAAGACGCTTGCTTCCGCTGCTGCTCGCCGCCATCCTGTGCCTGCTGGCCACTTCCTGCCGCAAGGCCCGGTTCTCGCTCGTTCTGGAACTGCCGGCGTCCGTGCATGAGACGTATTCGCTGATGTACTACGCATCCGAACCCGGCGGCGGCAAGATCATCGAGACGGCCCTGACCCTCACCGCAGGCACCGCACAGATGGAATGCGCCACCGTAACCCCGACGCTGATATACATCTTCCAGGGAGGTTACGAGCCGGCCACATTCTTCTATGCCGAACGAGGAGACAAGATCACAATCACGGGCGACAATGCCTCGCCTGCCACCTGGAGCGCCGACGGCAACAGCGTCAACGAGGCCCTGAGCCGATGGCGCCGCGACAACCGCGATATCCTCGCCGCCCGCAATCCGCAGCAGGTCAACGCCGCTGTGGACCGATATGTCGGCCAGAATCCCGCTTCAGGCACCGCTGCCCTGCTGCTCTTCACCTACTATGACCGCGCCGCCGATCCCGCAGGTTTCGACCGACTATACAAATTGCTGAAAGATGATGCCGCCGAACCCGTCTGGGCCGAAATAACCGGCCGTGCCGATCTGCTGACCGGCTACTCCCCGACGCCGGCACGGGTCGATAACCTGCCGGTACGCATCCTGCGCAACGGCTGTGACACTCTGCGCCCCGCCGGCCGGCGGATGCTGCTTTATTTCGGCGCGTCCAAGACCGAAAACCGTCAGGCCGACCTCCTGAGCATTCGCGAAGCCATGCGCCAGCGAGGCGATTCAGCAAGCCTTACCGTGGCTGTTATCAGCATGGAGCCCGATTCCATCTCCTGGGCCTACCAGGCCCCCCGCGACTCCCTGAAAGGCGCCGTACAGGCGTGGCTCCCCCTATCCTTCTCCAGTCCCGATGCCATAAAACTCGGAATCTCCTCGATTCCCACCGCCATAGTCGCAGACAACGGCAGGATCATTTACCGCGGTGCCGACATCCGGGACGCTGTAAAAAAATCCCTGGAAAAATAAATCCATAATGCTGACAAAAATACTGAGCGCAACAATCGCCGGCATAGACGCACAGCCGGTGACTATCGAAACAGATATCAACAAGGGAACGGGATTCGCCATCGTAGGTCTCGCCGACGCCACTGTGCGCGAAAGTTACGAACGCATGGTCTCGGCCATAGATCACAGCGGATTCAAATATCCACATGCGCGGATCGTGATCAATCTGGCACCCGCCGACATCAAGAAAGAGGGAGCAAGCTTCGACCTGCCCATGACCATTGGCCTGCTCACGGCCTCGCGGCAGGTGGAATGCGACAACCTGGACGCCTACATGATGGCCGGCGAGCTCAGTCTCGACGGTTCGCTGCTACCCGTGCGCGGCGCGCTCCCGATGGCCGTGATGGCCCGCCAGATGGGCATCAAACGGCTTATCGTGCCGGAATCCAATGTCACCGAGGCCGCCGTGGTCAATAATCTGGAGGTTTATGGCGCCAGTTCACTCAAACAGGTAGTCGAAATCCTGCTTGGAACGTCCGAAATCCGTCCCACCGTGATCGACACGCGCTCCATCTTCGCAAGTACTGCCAATCATTTCGATTACGACTTCGCCGATGTCAAAGGTCAGGAAACCGTGAAACGGGCGCTGGAAGTGGCTTGCGCCGGCGGCCATAACCTGATAATGGTCGGCCCTCCCGGAGCCGGCAAATCGATGATGGCCAAGCGCATACCCTCGATTCTGCCCCCGTTGGGCATGGGCGAAGCTCTGGAAACTACCAAGATACATTCTGTGGCCGGCAAGTTGCGGCGCGGCGACATGCTCATGACGTCGCGGCCCTTCCGCACACCGCACCACACCGTATCGCCGGTGGCGATGGTGGGAGGAGGCGCCAATCCCATGCCGGGCGAGATTTCGCTGGCCCATAACGGGGTACTTTTTCTGGACGAGTTTCCGGAATTTCCGCGCACCGTGCTGGAAGTGTTGCGACAGCCTATCGAGGACAGGGTAATCACTGTGTCAAGGGCCAAATATACGGTGCAATACCCGGCCAGTTTCATGCTCGTGGCATCGATGAATCCGTGCCCCTGTGGATATTACGGGCATCCGACACGGCCCTGCACATGCGGCCCGGGAGCGGTGGCGCGGTATATGAGCCGTATATCGGGGCCGCTGCTCGACAGGATCGACATCCAGGTGGAGATCGAGCCGGTGGAGTTCGATGCGATGGCATCGACGGAGGCGGCCGAGAGCAGCGCGGCGATCCGCGCGCGGGTGGTAGAGGCCCGCGCGATCCAGGAGGAGCGCTTCAAAGGGATGAAAGGCATATATTGCAACGCGCAGATGAACTCGCGGCTTATACGGCAGTTTGCATGGCCCGACGCCGAGGGACTTGCCAAGCTGAAGGAGCGCATGGAGAAGCTGAACATGTCGGCGCGCGCCTTCGACCGCATCCTGCGCGTGGCGCGCACCATCGCCGACCTGGACGGCTCCCAGACTGTCCTCTCCCGCCACATCGCCGAGGCCATCGGCTACCGCAACCTCGACCGCGGCACCTACGGCAGGGTCTTTTGATGACTCGCTGAAGCTCGCCACCGGAACAAAAAGCCCCCGATGACTCGCTGAAGCTCGCCACCAGAACAAAAAGCCATCCGGACCCCAAGACTCAGAGCCCAAAAAGGCTTAGAGTCTCAGCAAAAGGAGGCAGCTGAAATTTTTGTTCAGGTTTTGAGCTTTAGCGAAAAACCGGCGGCCTTCAGCGAAAAACCGGCGGCTTCAGCGGGAAAAAACCAAAAACCCCAAAAAAACTAAACCCATGAACAAGATCCTGCGCGCTCCGTGGCATGATTACACCCAGCGGTGCATATACATGGTGACCTTCAACAAGGGGCCGCATGCTGAAGTCTTTGGATTTCTGGAGGGCGACTACCGGATTCCCATTGGACAAAAGGGCAGTTCCTACATCTGGCCACAAGGACCGGCCGCGCGATCAAAGAAATTCCTCGGCAGTTCCATCTCATCGAGCCTAAAATCAGGATCCTGCAGTACGCGCTGATGCCCGATCACCTCCACGTCCTGCTGTTTGTCGAGGAACAGACTGAAGAAATCTTAGGGCGTATTCTCGCCCGGTTTAAGGTCGCTGTCAATAATAATGTCGGAATGAACGGAGTTTTCTCCAAAGGATTCAATGACCAGATCCTCAAGGCCAGCCGTTCACTGGATACCTTCTACCGGTATCTCCGCGACAATCCCCGCAGGTTAGCAGTGCGGCGGGCAAATCCGGATTTCTTTCGGCGTATAAACCGATTGAAAATCGGCGACCGTTACTACCAGGCATATGGGAATATCCATCTGCTGGACAATCCGTTCAAAGAACAGGTGATAATTCATCGCAAGGACACGCCCGAAACTCTCAAGCACCGGCGCGAGGTGTGGTACTACACAGCAGCCAACCGAGGCGTTCTGGTGTCTCTATTCATCTCGCGCGCCGAGAAAGCCATCCGTGCCGAAGCCGACGAATCAGGAAGCCGCTTCATTCTCATAACGAACGAGCCGATGCCTGAACGCTACAAACCATCGGGACACGATTTCGAACTTTGCGAATCAGGGCGCATGCTCATCATCTCTGCGAATCTTCCAGGCGATCTCTCCCGCAATGCCTGCCTGGAGATGAACGCCCTGGCCGAAAATATATGCTTACCCCTATAAAATCATCAGAGCCGATCTCAACAAAGACCGGCTCATGACTGATTGAACTGATTGAATTGAAAGTAGGTTGAACTAACTAACAAACTAACTAATATAATTCCCTTTTTAAAGAAGCCTTTCTGAATCTTGATATTCATTCCGGCCTTATTTTTACACTGCGAAATTAACGCAAATCCGAAATGGGGACGTGCAAATTTTCGGCATTTTATCGGAAAGCCGAATTATTAGCCGACTTTATTCTAATATGACGAAAATTTATCCGTTATATAGGTAAATCCATGAAAACAATACTCAGAATAACAACAATAATACTCCTTGCAGTCCTTTCGTTTGGCTTGCAGTCATGCCGAAAGGAGAAGGTAAAGCGCATTGGCGTGTCCCAGTGCACCACCGATCCATGGCGTGACCGAATCAACGCCGAGATGGAGCGCGCCGTGCTGAGTTATCCGGAAATCAGCATGGAGATCCGCACGGCCAATGACAGCGCGTCGCGGCAGATCGAGGATATAAAATATTTCACCGACAACAATTTCGATGCCATCATCATCTCTCCGACCAGCAAGACCGAAATCGTGCCGGCGGTCGAGGCCGCCTATAAAAAGGGGATACCTATAGTGATGCTTGATCCGACCATCAACGGCGACAGCTATACTACCCGACTGTTGAGCGACAGCTATGATATCGGACATCGTGCGGCGGAATGTATCATCAATGACATGGGGACTACCCATCCGATACGCCCGATTGAGATTAAAGGTCTCGAAGGCACTCGTCCGGTGACTGAGCGTCACGGCGGTTTCATCGAGACAATGCAGGCGCATGGCATCAGTATCCTGGCCGACGGCAACACCGACTGGAGCGAGGCTGAAGGTAAGAGAGTGACCGATTCGCTGCTGCGCCTCTATCCGGAGGCAAACGCCATTTTCGCGCACAATGACTACATAGCCATCGGCGCGCGCAATGCCGCGAATGCCCTGGGCCGCAAGGACATATACATAGTGGGAGTCGACGCCGACCCGAACGTCGGCATGATTTCCGTACGCGACGGCGTGCTCAACGCCACCATTCTCAACCCGACGGCCGGCTATGAGATCGTGGAAACGGCCGTAAAGCTGGTCAATGGCGAAAAAGTAGCCAAGGAACTGCACATGACTATTCCTTCGCCCGTCAACAAGTCAAATGTGGAGGCACTCCTGGCCCAGAATCATTCTCAGGAAAAGGAGGCTGAACTGATACGAGGCCTGAAATCGTCGCTCGACAAATATTGGGCAATGTATTCGGCACAGACCACGCTGTTCTATTCGTCGCTGATAATATTGCTGCTGTTGTTGGGACTGGTGTTCGTTACTGCCCGATGGGCCAGGGCCAAGCGACGCCACGCATCCGAACTGGAACAGAAGAACAAAGAGCTGGAGGAAGCCGTGAAATCAAAGCTGGCCTTCTATACGAGCGTGTCGCACGACCTGCGGACGCCTCTGACCCTCTTGGCCGAGCCCATTTCCGAACTGACCCGCGCACAGAATCTCACTCCCCGCCAGCGCACCATGGCCCGACTGGCCGACAAGAACGTGCACATTCTGATGAATCTGATCAACCAGATTCTTGATTTCCGCAAATACGAGGACGGCAAACTGAACCTGAACCTGGAATGCATCGACTTCAGCCGCGAAGTCGAGGCTTGGGCAGGCTCCTTCCGCGATCTGGCTCAGCAGCGCCACATACATTTCGAAGTAAAGAGTCCCGACGACAAGTCCGGGAACATGCACGTGATGCTGGACCGCGAGAAGATGGAGCGCATTTTCTTCAATCTGCTGTCGAACGCCCTTAAATTCACCGGAGCGGGTGGCCGCGTCACGGTAAGCTATGCCCGCGAAGGGAACGAGCTCGTGCTCAGGGTGGCCGATACCGGACAAGGGATACCAGAGAGGGAACTGGAGCGCATCTTCGATGACTTCTATCAGGTCGACGAGGTGCGCCCGCGCGGATCGGGAATCGGACTGGCATTGGTGCGTGCGTTCACCGAATTGCAGGGAGGATCGGTCAGCGTTGAAAGCCGCGTGAATGTCGGCTCGAAATTCACAGTCAGCATCCCCTACCGCGAATGCAATCCGGAGGATGAGATACAGTCCGTGCGCGCACCGGGCTGCGCGGAGGAGACTTCGGAACTGAATTCTGTAGCATCGCCGGAATTCAGCACGGCCGACATGCCAGGTGGCGGCAACTCAAACGCCGATGACGACAGACCGCTGGTACTTGTGGTGGATGACAATCCCGACATCGTGACGCTGGTGTCGCGGCTGATTGAGCATGATTACAGGGTATGCTCGGCCGCCAACGGGCTGGAGGGTCTGAAAAGCGCCACACGCGACCTTCCGGATCTGATCATAAGCGACGTGATGATGCCGGTGATGGACGGGTATGAATTCTGCCGGCGTGTCAAGGAGGAAATGTCCACGTCACACATCCCGGTGC
This sequence comes from Bacteroidales bacterium, assembly GCA_029007645.1. Classification (GTDB taxonomy): domain Bacteria; phylum Bacteroidota; class Bacteroidia; order Bacteroidales; family Muribaculaceae; genus Lepagella. The sequence goes on along the minus strand of JAQXIE010000001.1, from coordinate 41,476 downwards.
TGCTGCTCACAGCCTGCGCCATGGACGAACAATACGCCCAGGGCTACGACAGCCATGCCGACGGATATATTTCGAAGCCCTTCAGCGCGGCGGTCCTGACGGCCCAGTGCCGCAGCCTTATCGCCAACCGCAAGCGTATCCACGAGTTGTGGAGCAACAATTCCACCGCCTTGGCCGCACTGGCCGAAAGGGATTCTTCGGCTGTCCCGGTGGTGGAAGCGCCCGACCTCGACAAGCAATTCTATACCAAATTCCTGGAGGTTGTAGAGCGCCGCATGTCGGAATCGGATCTCAACATCGACGCCATCGCTGCCGAAACGGGACTTGGACATTCGCAGTTCTACCGCAAGATCAAGGCCCTGACGGGCTCGACGCCCGTGGAACTTGTGCGCCGCATAAGGTTGGAACGCAGTCGGCATCTGCTGCTCACCACCGATCTGTCGATCAGCGAGATTGCGTACCGGACGGGATTCTCGGCCGGCAATTACTTCGCCAAGTGCTTCCGCGATGTATTCGAGGAATCGCCCACAGAGTTGCGCGCACGCATCAATAACGGCGTCGGCAAAGCGGAAGGCGCCAAGGAGGAAGGCTCGAAAGAATAGGATTCCGGCAAGCAGAAAAAAATCAGGATTTTTTAGTACCGGCAATCGAACCGCCGACCACCCTGCCGGGATTCTTTGCAAGGAAATCGGCCCACGATTTCGGGCCTTTGTCGACCGAGGGCTTGCTTGTTTCGTAGAAATGCGTCAGGGCGACCGCCAGGGCATCGGTGGCGTCAAGAAAATCGGGCATCTGGTCCTGACGCAGACCGAGGAGATGCCGCAGCATGTTTGCGACCTGCTCCTTGGAAGCCTGTCCGTTGCCGCTTACAGCCATCTTGATCAACCTCGGGGCATACTCGGAAATAGGGATGTCACGGCTCAGAGCCGCGGCCATTGCCACGCCCTGGGCGCGTCCCAGCTTCAGCATCGACTGGACGTTTTTGCCGAAGAAAGGAGCCTCGATAGCCAGTTCGTCGGGCAGATACTGTTCGCAGAGACCGGTGACACGCTCGTAGATGCGGTTCAGACGCTTGTAGTGGCTTTCAAGCTTGTTCAGCCTGACTACACCCATCACAATCACCTCGGGGCGTCTGGAGGCGATTCCAAGGACGCCGTAACCCATGACGCATGTGCCCGGGTCGATACCCATGATGATTCGGTCATATTTCTTGAGCGGATGGTCCATCGGGGCACTCAGAGGGGGAGAAGCTCGAATATTGAGGTGAATGTCATGGCTTCGGGGCCGAACGAGCGGTCGAATCTTGCCAGCAGATCGCGCAGCGGACCCTGCTCGTATGCCCTGACGGATTCCATGTCGGGGAATTCGAGCTGGAAAGCGATGCTCTGAGCTTCAGCCAGGGTATAAGACTGACCGCCCGACTCGCGCATCGAGGAGAGACGGGGATTGACACCCGACTCGAGCAAAGGTATGCAATAATGCGCGAACCATTTCAGGAACAGGGGTTCCTTGGCACGGAGCATCATGAAAGTGCAGTTGTGTACAAGCATATTCGCGGCGAAAATAAAAAGGCCGGACCTTGCGGACCGGCTTTTGGAGCCTCTTGTCGGATTCGAACCAACGACCCCGAGATTACAAATCACGTGCTCTGGCCAACTGAGCTAAAGAGGCGGGTGGGCGAGCTACCTGCATCGCACCGCTACGACCTGCGACCCTTGCTTCGGTCAAGACCTGGGGGATTAACAGGGAGCTGGTCGTGAAGGACTCACCCGATGCAAAATTACAACTTTTTCCGTTATTGGCAAAATTTCAGGCCATTAAAAAAAGCTAATTTTATTTAATTATCTGAATGTCTTGTTTTTGCGCGGCCGCAAAAAGTTTCCTCTCTTACTGTTTGCGGCGTTTGTTTCCGCCGCGGCTGCGCGATTTCTTGCCGCCGGGTTCATGTCGTTTGCCCGGTTTTTTCTCCTGAATCGGCTTGTTGGGGTTGCCCTTGTCGTCGATCAGGGCGAAGTCGAGCTGCTTGCGTTCCAGATCGGCGCGTGCCACCTGCACCTTCACGCGGTCGCCGAGCGTGTATTTCACACCGTGTTTACGTCCTATCAGACAATAGTTTTTCTCGTCAAGGTCGTAATAATCGTCTGCCAGGTCGCGGATAGGCACCAGGCCCTCGCACATCGACTCGTCAAGCTCGACATAGAAGCCCCATTCGGTGACACCCGAAATCACGCCTTCGTAAATCTCGCCAAGCCGGTCGCGCATATATTCCACCTGCTTGTACTTGATGGAAGCGCGTTCGGCGTTGCTGGCCAGCACCTCCATGTCGGAGTCATGTTTGCATTCCTCTTCGAGCTTCACCTTGTCGACGCTGCGGCCACCTTCGGCATACTTGGCAAGAAGCCGGTGCACCAGCATGTCGGGGTATCGGCGTATCGGCGATGTGAAGTGGGTGTAGTAAGGCATCGCCAGTCCGTAATGGCCGACGTTCTCGGTGGTGTAGCAGGCCTTGGCCATGGATCGGATGGCCAGGATCGACAGCATGTTCTCCTCCCCTTTTCCCTTAACATCGCGCAGGAGCCGATTCACGCTCTGGTTCACGGCCTTGATTGAGCCGTCGGTGTTCAGCTTATGTCCGAAGCGCATGGCGATCAGCGCCAGATTGGCGAGTTTGTCGGGATCCGGGTTGTCGTGCACACGGTAGACGAATGTCTTGGCCTTCTTCCCCTTGGGCACCTTGCCTATACTCTCGGCCACGGTCAGGTTGGCCAGAAGCATGAATTCCTCGATCAGTTTGTTGGCATCCTTCGACTCCTTGAAATAGACGGAAATCGGTTTGCCGTTCTCGTCGATTTCGAAGCGGACCTCGGCGCGGTCGAATTCCAGCGCGCCGTTCTGATAGCGGCGTTTGCGCAGAATCTTGGCAAGCCGGTCCAGGACATTGACTTCCTCGGCGAAATCGCCCCGGCCGGTCTCGATGATCTCCTGAGCCTCCTCGTAAGTGAAGCGGCGGTCGGAGCAGATCACGGTACGTCCGATACGGCTCGAGACGACATTGGCGTCGGCATCCATCTCGAAGATGGCCGAGAAGGTGAGCTTCTCCTCGTTGGGACGCAGCGAGCAAAGCCCGTTTGAGAGGCGCTCGGGCAGCATCGGGATGGTGCGGTCCACGAGATAAACCGACGTGGCGCGCTGACGGGCCTCCTTGTCGATTATCGTGTTGGGGTGCACGTAATGGGTCACGTCGGCGATATGGACACCCACCTCCCAGTTGCCGTTGGCAAGGCGTCGGATGGAGAGAGCGTCATCGAAGTCCTTGGCGTCGCGCGGGTCGATGGTGAATGTGGTGACTCCGCGGAAATCCTCGCGGCGGGCAATCTCCTCGGGTGTGATGTCGGCTGAAATTTTCTCGGCCGCTTTCTCGACATTCTCGGGATATTTGTAAGGGAGCCCGAATTCGGCGAGAATGGCGTGCATCTCGGTGTTGTTTTCGCCCTTGGCGCCGAGGATGTCGATGATTTCGCCGCGGGGGCTCATCTCGTCGTCGCGCCATTGCGAAATGCGGACCACAGCCTTGTCGCCGTCCTTGCCTCCCTTCAGATGCGAGCGCGACAGAATAATGTCGGTGGCCAGGAACTTTGTGTCGGGTACAAGCGCGCAGTAATTTTTGTCGATTTTGATGGTGCCGACAAACTGCTGTTCCTTGGCCTCGACGATCTCGATGACGCGGGCCTCGGGATCGGCACCGCGCCGTGCGGCGGAAACCACCACCCTGACCTTGTCGCCGTTCAGGGCATGCATGGAGTTACGCTCGGCGACGAAGATCTGCTCGTCGTCGACCACCACGGCATTCTTGCCGTTGCTACGGCGAACGAAGTAGCCCACGTTCTCGCTGCCGCGGTTGCTCTTGGCCTTATATTTCCCGAGGTCGACCTCCCGGATATCGTCGGCGGCGACAAGCTCGTCAAGCACATTGATCACGTCCATCCGGTTGGCCGGACTGGTGGCTCCGATGCCGAAGGCAATCTGCTTGTAATTGAAGCTCTGCTTCTGCTGACGCGATAAAAAATCTATGATTAAAGCCGGAAGATCAGCCTTGCGGATGCGACCGCACTGACTTCCTCCATTGTTCTTCTTAGCCATATTTCTACCGTTAGTATAGTATGTTGCAAATATACGAAACGACGCTGATTTATGCAAATTTGGCCGCGCCGAAAATATTTGCTAAGTTTGCGTTAAATATAAAAAATCAACAATAATGAAGAGCAAGATGTTTATCGCAGTGCTGGCGGCATGTGCAGGAATGTGCGGCCAGACATACGGAGCCGTCAAGGACGACGAGCCGAAGAAAGCGGAGCTGGATTCCGCCGGTTTTGTGTTCACCGACGTAAAAATCAACCCGCACAGCGCGGTTCAGGACCAGAACAAATCGGGTACATGCTGGGCCTTTTCGGGCATATCGACACTCGAGGACAACATCAAACGCAAGAGCGGCAAGGATGTCAAGCTGTCGGAGATGTACGTGGTGCGCAACGCCTATCTGGAGAAGGCCGCCAAATGGATGCGCATGAACGGCAAGATCAACTTCGCGCAAGGAGGCTCGTTTCCCGATGTGCTGAACATGAGCATCCGTTACGGTGCCATTCCCGAGGAGGCATATCCGGGTCTGAACTACGGCGAGGAGAAGCACAGCCATTATGAGCTGGCCGAAGCTCTGGAGGCATACCTGAACGCCGTGCTGGCGCGGGGCACCAAGAACGGCAAACTAAGCACCGCCTGGCTGAAGGGTTTCGAAGGCATCCTCGACGCCTATCTCGGCAAAGTGCCCGAAACATTCACCTACGAGGGCAAGACCTACACCCCGCAATCGTTCGCCACGGCGATTGGTCTGGAGCCTGAGAATTTCGAGAACATCATCAGTTTCACACACCACCCCTTCTACGAGGACGTAGTGCTCGAGATTCCCGACAACTGGGCATGGACGGCGTCGCGCAATGTGCCCATGGAGGAGATGCTGGCCATCACCGACAACGCCCTGGAGAAGGGCTATACTGTGATGTGGGCCGCCGATGTGTCGGAGAAGGGCTTCCGCTGGACCAACGGACTCGCCGTGCTGCCCGAGGCCAAGACCGACAAGGATATGACCGATACGGAACTGAGCCGTTGGGTCAAGCTCAGCGACAAAGACCGCGAAAATGAAAAATACAAGATCGATGGTCCCGCCAAAGAACAGACCGTGACCCAGCAGAGCCGCCAGGAGGGCTTCGACAATTTCGAGACCACCGATGACCATGGCATGGTCATTGTCGGCACAGCCAAGGATCAGAAGGGAAACAAATTCTACAAGGTCAAGAATTCCTGGGACACCAATCAGATCTATGACGGCTATCTCTACGTATCCGTACCCTATTTCCTGGCCAAGACCATCGGAGTGGGCGTGCACAAGGAAGCCATTCCCGCCAATATCTCAAAGAAATTCAAATGACGTCATAACAATATAATTATATAAAATAACAAAGCCCCTGCTGCATAAGCGGGGCTTTGTCATTTTATATAATTATGCTAAAACATATTTCCGGGAGTATGCATTAATTCAGCAGGCGTCGCGCTATCCGCGGAGGTTCAGACAGACCATCGACTACTCTATGTTTGTAATTACCCATGTTTCAGACTTTTATTGCGCAAAAATAAGCAGTATTTTTCACAATTCAGTATTTTGGCATGTTTTTATTCAGCAATTTGGCGCGATTTTATTCAGTAATTTGGCGTTTCGGGGTGAAAGTGAGCATAGAGGAGGCGGGCCTTGGCGGCGCCGACGGCGGCGGCAAGCTGCTCGTAGTCAGCCTCTTTGGCACGTTTCAAAGATTTGAATGTCTTCATCAACGCCGCGGATGTGCCCGGCCCGATGCCTTTGATGTTATCCAATTCGCTGGCTATCTGCCCTTTGCTGCGGCGGTCGCGGTGATGGGTGATCCCGAAGCGGTGGGCCTCGTCACGGAGAGCCTGAATGACCCGAAGGCTCGGGGACGTCTTATCAAGATAAAGCGGCAATGTGTCGCCGGGATAATAAATTCCCTCGAGACGCTTTGCGATACCGACCAGGGCGACCTCTCCGCGGATGCCCATCTCGTCGAAGGCCTCGACGGCGGCACTGAGCTGACCCTTGCCGCCATCCACAACAACTAATTGCGGCAGCGGCTCACCCTCGGCCATCATGCGCGTGTAACGGCGGTGCAGCACTTCCTTCATCGATGCAAAGTCGTCTGCACCCACCACAGTCTTGATACAGAAATGTCGGTAATCGCGCTTCGAGGGACGACCGTTTCGGAACACCACGCAGCTCGCCACCGGATTCGTGCCCTGAATATTCGAGTTGTCGAAGCACTCGATATGCCGGGGTTCGACGGGCAGGCGGAAATCGCTCTGCATTCGTTGCATCAGCAGGTCGGTCGATCGGTCGGGGGTCAGCAGTTCGGCCTGCTTCTCGCAGTCGCGCATATATTGAGCGGCATTTTTCAATCCGACCTCCAGCACGCGCTTTTTCTCGCCGCGTTGAGGGATTACAAAATTCACGCCGTCAAACTGCACATCCGGCAGGAAGGGCACAAGCACCTCCTGAAACTTGCGGTTGAAACGTTCGGCAACCTCGGCCACGGCCCGGGACAGGATTTCGCCGGTAGTGATTTCTCCCCTGCCGCGACGGAATTCGAGATTGAGGCTTTGAGTCACGGCGCCATGATGCAGATGCATGAAATTTACGAAAGCGCGGTCCTCATTCTCCACATATGCGAAGAGATCGATGTCGATTGTGTCGCGCTCGCCTATCACGCGTTTGATATTGTAAGAGCGCACAAGCTCATATTTTTCCTTGACGGCCTGAGCCTGCTCAAATTTCCAATCCTCGCTGAGCTTCTGCATCTCGGCCAGCAACGATTTTTCCAGTTCTACGGTTTCTCCGCGAAGAATCTGCTTGACTCTGGCAATGATGGCGGCATAATCTTCGGGACTGATCCGGCCCTGACATGGCCCGGCGCACTTTTGTATATGATAGTCGAGACATAGAGGATACTTCATGCGCGCGATTCCTTTTTCATCCAGCGGATGCCGGCAGCTTCGGAGCGGGTAAGTATCACGGATCAGATCGAGCACGGTTCGTGCGGCCTGAACATTTCCGAAAGGACCGAAATATTGGCCCTTGATATTGCGGTCGCGGGTCATGAATACACGAGGATAGAGTTCCTTGGTGACCACGATCCAGGGATAGGATTTGTCGTCCTTAAGCAGGACATTGTAATGGGGCTGATACTCCTTGATCGTGGCATTTTCCATGTGCAGGGCATCCTCTTCGGAATGCACCACAACATAACGGAGGTCGGCGATGCTGCGCACCAACAGATTGGTACGTGTTGAATCATGGCGGCGGTTGAAATAACTCGAAACGCGACGTTTCAGTCTTTTGGCTTTGCCGACATAAATAACCTTGCCCCGGCGGTCGATATACATATAAATGCCGGGGAGATCGGGGAGATTCAGGATTTTCTCACGCAGTTTCGGACCGGGGCGATTCTCGGCGATTTCCTGCTGAGTGCGCTTTTCGGATATCTCGACATCAAATCCTCCGATTTCATCGATATTTCTTCCTGTGCCCGCTAAAATTTCCTGCATCTGGGATTTGGACAGCCGAGGCGATTCAAGCCCCTCTTGATTATTCATGATATCGGATTCATCGTTATTTTTCATCATCATTTCGGGATAAATAGTGAACGAATGTCGGATTCAATTTCACCGGTCTATCGGATTTAGGGATGGCGATCGGGACTGCTATAAAGCGTCAGTGACGACGGGCATAGCTGCAAGCAGCGCCGTCGTCACTGAAAGAACGCCCGGAAGCGATAAAAAGATCGATCAATATTTCAGCAGCGAAGTCACCTCCACCTGCGGCGGGAAGACACTCCTACCGTTCAGAGCGGTAAGTTCGACTGCAAAATTAATATAGATTTTCTTCGGATTCATCGACTTTACCAGGTCATAGCACGCACGCATCGTGCCACCGGTTGCCAGGAGGTCATCATGGATCAGAACTACATCATCCTCATTGATTGCGTCGCTGTGGAGCTCAATCATATCGACGCCGTACTCTTTGGCATACGATTTCTTGACGGTAACAGCGGGCAGTTTGCCGGGTTTGCGTGCAGGCACGAAACCAGCATTGAGAGCATAGGCCATGATCGAGCCGCAGATGAAACCGCGGCTTTCGATACCCACCACTTTCGTGATGCCTTTTCCACGGTACATATCTATCAGCTCATCGCTCAGCATGTGCAACGCCTGCCCGTCCTTGAGAAGGGTCGTCAGATCGCGGAAGATTATTCCCTTGCTGGGAAAATCGGGAATGTCGCGGATGGTAAGTTTAAGGTCTTCAATCTCCATCTTATTTAGTCTTTGAGTTGATTTTATTTTTGCAGATTGTTCCACGTGGAACAATCATTGGATTCACTTATACTGCGTATTAAGAGTCATCGATGCATCAACAACAGCAGTATGCTGATGTCAGCCGGTGATACTCCGGGGATCCTCGAGGCCTGCCCTATCGTAGCAGGACGTATACGGGTCAGTTTCTGCCTGGCTTCGGTCGAGATTGCTTCGATTTCGTCAAACCTAAACGAGTCAGGAATTCTGACATCCTCGAGACGCTTCTGCTTCGCGGCAATCTCGGCTTCGCGTTCAATATAGCCGGAATACTTCAACAATATTTCGGCAGCCTGAACTATCTCCTCGCGACGTATGCCCTGCTCGGCAAGATCCACACTACCCAATCTTTGAGCAACTCGCTCAATATGCTCGGCAAGTATCCGGAACGATAGCTGAGGCCGGCGCACCAGATCCGCAACCTTGATCGAGGCTGTCATCGGAGAAGTACCGACGCTCTCAAGAAACGAATTGAATTCCGCGGTTGATTTTATATTGGTTTTTTCCGCCCATTCTATCAACAAATCGAGTTCTCGTTTCTTGTAGATCATAGCTTCATATCTCTCCTTGTCGGCAAGGCCTATCTTATAGCCAATCGGAGTGAGCCGCATATCCGCATCGTCCTGACGCAGCAGAATACGATACTCAGCACGCGAGGTGAACATACGGTAAGGCTCGTCCACGCCTTTCGTGACAAGGTCATCTATCAGAACTCCGATATAAGCCTGGTCCCGTCCAAGCACTAGAGGGGATTCTCCGCGCACTGCCAATGCGGCGTTTATTCCGGCCATAAGACCCTGCGCGGCCGCCTCCTCATAGCCGGTGGTACCGTTAACCTGACCGGCCATATAGAGGCCGCCGACTATCTTCGATTCCAGACTGTGACGAAGATCCGTGGGGTCAAAAAAGTCATATTCAATCGCATATCCCGGACGGAATAGATTGGCGTTCTTCAAGGCTGGAATATGCGACAGTGCATCTACCTGCACACGCCAGGGCATCGAACTGGAGAATCCGTTTATATAGTATTCCTCGGTTTCTTCACCTTCCGGTTCCAAAAACAACTGATGCGAATCCTTGTCGGCAAATGTGACTAATTTCGTCTCTATGCTTGGGCAATATCGAGGTCCAATACTCTGAATCTCACCGTTATACATTGGAGATTCATCCAGTCGGGACGTTATTTCGGCATGAACTTCCGGATTAGTCCTTACTATCCAGCAGGGGCGCTGTCTGAGCCTGCGGCGAATTTGCGGTAGATACGAAAACTTCTCCCATTCCAGCCGGTCGCCCTCCTGACGTTCGGCGAGTGAGAAATCTATTGTGCGGCCGTCGATACGTGCGGGCGTACCAGTCTTCATTCTGTCGGCATGAAGGCCAAGCGCTACGAGCTGCTCGGTAAGCCCTGTGCTGTTCTGCTCCGCAATACGGCCGCCGGGCAATTTTACAGGCCCGAAATGCATCAGACCGTTTAGGAATGTGCCGGCGGTCAGCACCACGGCCTTTGCGCTGAACTCAAAACCCAACGCGGTGACAACACCAGTGACATGCTTATCGGTGTCAGTACGCAGCCCTGTGACATTATCCTGAAACAGTTCGAGATTATCGGTATTCTCGATTATTTTGCGCCATTGTGCAATATACTTCTCCCTGTCGGATTGAACGCGCGGCGACCACACAGCCGGCCCCTTCGAACGGTTAAGCATCCTGAACTGGATGGCTGTCAGGTCGGCCACAATTCCCATCTGGCCTCCCAATGCGTCTATCTCGCGAACAATCTGGCCTTTTGCAATACCGCCGATCGCGGGATTGCACGACATCTGTGCAAGCCTGTTCATGTCAAGAGTGATAAGAAGAGTCCTGGCACCAAGTCGCGCCGAAGCGACGGCTGCCTCGCAGCCGGCATGTCCGCCCCCCACAACTATCACATCGTAATCAAACCGCATCTTCAGACTGTTTCTTCATATTTTTCAAGAGCACTGTTCTCGGCGGCTTCCATAATTTCACGCTCGCCGGGACCCTTGTCGTTGATGCCCACAAGATGGAGCACTCCATGTATAATAACGCGCAGAAGTTCCCGCTGGTATGACTCGCCGACGCTTTCGGCATTGCTCGCCACCGTGTCGAGCGATATTGTCATCTCGCCGAGAATTGTGTCTCCGCGCGTATAGTCGAATGTGATGATGTCTGTGAAATAGTCATGGCCCAAAGCCTGCCGGTTTAGTTGCAGAATTTCCTTATCGCTGACAAAAACATACAACAGTCTCCCGACCCTGTAACCATAATCCTCGGCGACGCTGACAATCCATTTCCGCAGTCGTTGAAAATCAAGAGAGGGCATAGGCACATCCTGAGCCTCAAAATCAATTTTATTGAATTTCATCACCACACAGACTTTGAATCCTTGTACTACTGACAAAAATACAAAATTTTGCCCTAAATATCAAACCGGGGCATAAGGCCCTCCGAATACTGTTTTCGGGATTGAAAAATGAAAAATAAAATTTCTTTCTTAATTTCAGCAAGTTATAGAATAATTTGACTGGATTTAACTGCTTGAGAATTAAAAATGATTTGACATCCGACATGCAATCAGTAAAATAATCCAACGTCGGGCCGTTAAGATATTATTTTCAATGTTTATTATTTCTAATTCTTATTTAATTATATTATATATTTATGATATTAATTATAGTTATTGAGAAAATGTCATCAATATTTACTTAATCAAGCTGATTATCTGAATGTTATCTAAATTTGGGGCCAAAGTCATGTTTTTCGCAAAAAATTGTAGATAACTTTTTGCCAAATCTTTAAATTTTTCGATTTACACATTGTAAATAGTTTACAAAAAATAACTAACTTTACACCCAAATAGAGAACGCTGAAAAAGAAGGAATTCATTCTCTGCGCAATGTCATGCAACAAGCCAGACTGAACCTACTAATACGGTTGCTTGCAAGGGCTTTGCCAAGGGATGCATATTTCTTCGATGACAACAATCAACACAAGGGTATACCCTGCTGAAATGACTGAGAACGTATATCATACACCGGCACTGCTGGAACCTACTCTCGATTTGCTCAACATCAATCCCGAGGGGATATATGTCGACGCCACATTTGGTGGCGGTGGCCATTCACGCGCAATATTGCAACGGCTTGGCCCCACAGGCCGGCTCTTCGGTTTTGACCGTGACATCGATGCATTTCAGAATGCTCCGGACGATCCCCGGTTTACATTTGTACATTCCGATTATCGGTTTATCCCAAACTTCCTGCGCTTTCATGGCGTCGACAAGGTCGACGGCATGCTGGCCGACCTTGGCGTCTCTTTCCATCACTTCGACAGTGCCGAACGGGGATTCTCCTTCCGTGAAGACGCTCCGCTCGACATGAGGATGAACCAGAGCGGCGAAAAAACAGCGGCCGATATTCTTGCCACAGCCTCGCAGGAGGAAATAGAGTCGCTGCTACGGGCATATACCGATCTTAAGCGGCCCGGGGCCATCGCCAACACACTGGTCCGCGCCCGCGACAACTCACCCATTGATACGACCGGCCGTCTGGTCGAGGTCATCACACCGGCAATGAATCCCAAAAATCTGAAGAAGGATCTGGCGCAGGTATTCCAGTCGTTGCGGATCGCAACCAACGACGAGATGCGATCGCTGCAGATTCTGCTGATGAACTCCCTGAAGATTCTGAAACCCGGAGGACGGCTTGCCGTGATCACTTACCACAGCATCGAGGACCGCATGGTCAAGAATTTTATGCGCAGCGGCAATCTTGAAGGCAAGGTCGATCAGGATATTTTCGGGCGTATTCAGACTCCCTGGAAGCTCGTGACCCGCACGCCCGTGACTCCGGACGAACAGGAAATCCTGGAGAATCCACGTTCGCGCAGCGCCAAACTGCGAGTCGCCGAACTGTTATCCGACAATCACTGACACAAAAATGAAATCAGATAAGAAAACAGATTCTAAGCACAAATCACCGGGATGGGTCGACGAACTGCGTTACGGTCAGTCGATATCCCTGGAATTTTTCCGCACCAACGCATGGCTGCTTCTGGTGATAATAGTCGTAGTAATCGCCCTGATGGGACTCCGCTACCGCACTAAGACGCGAATGGAGGAGATCAAGGCCCTGACCAACGAACTGCACCGCACCGAGAGCCGTATGCTTGACGAAAAGCAACGATACATGACCCTGATACGCGAGACCGAGATGAAACGCATGGTCCGCGAACGCGGCCTCCCCCTGGAATTCCAGGAACAGCCTCCTTACGTTATTTCAAAATCCCAGCCAGAACCCGCAGATAAATGAAACAAAACAACAAGAAAAACATATTGATCCGCTATGCGGTGATCGTGATATTCTTCTGTCTGCTTGGATTCGGCGTGCTGGTGAAGTTGTTCAACACGACGGTGATCGAGGCATCCGCCTGGAACGACCGCAGCAAGAAGGAGCTGGCCAAAGTGGACACGATCAAGCCCGAGCGTGGCAATCTGTTGTCGGACAACGGCAACATACTGGCATGCAATCTGAGGGTTTACGACATTCTGCTCGACCTGCGGCACAGCAAGATCGCCAATTTGCGGGTACTTCCCAAGGATTCGATCAGCGCGTTTGCCGACTCGCTCGACAAGTACTATCCGAGACGCGCGGATCTGAACAGCAACCCGGACACGCTTGCCAAATACTCGTGGCATACTAAATTGAAACGTGAGTTCGAGAAGGCGCCGGAGAAGCGCACGCGCGCTTTGCGGCTTGTTGCCAAAGGATCACTTGAGGATATGGAGCGCGTGCGCCACTTCCCGTTTGTCAACAAATGGGCCAAAACCAGCAACACACCGCTCTACAAGACGGCCCGCGACAAACGCATCTACCCTTACGGCAAGATGGCTTACCGCAGCATCGGCCGTGTCAACGAGAATGCAGCCACCAAGGAAATCCACGGATATTCGGGCCTGGAAAAGGACCTCGACTCGCTGCTGTACGGACATTACGGACTGGCCAAGAAGGTGGCTCTGACCTCGGGCTTCGGCAACTGGGTGACCACGCCGGCGCGCCGCGGTTACGACATTCTCACCACCATCGACATCGACCTGCAGGATATGCTCGAGGAGGAACTGACCAAGGTATGCATGGACGCCGGAGCGGAATGGGGCACAGCCATACTGATGGAGGTTGCCACAGGCGAGATCAAGGCCATTTCGAATGTGGAGCTTCTTGATGACGGCTCCTACGGCGAGGCCTTGAACCGGGCGGTTCTCCCCTTCGAGCCGGGTTCTGTAATGAAACCCATCTCGCTGATGATAGCCTTCGAGGACGGGCTGGTGAAGAGCGTCAACGACCTGGTGGACTGCTCCCCCTTCATGCGCACCAGCGACCCGCACGGCAGCGGCATGAAGAACATGAAGCAAGTGATCGAACAGTCGTCCAACACTGGCATTGCCCGCGTGATATTCCGCGGATACGCCCAAAATCCCGAGAAATGGCACGACCGTTTGGCCGGTCTGGGATTCTTCGAGCCGATACGGTCGGGAATAGCAGGGGAGTGCACCCCGCGGATCCGCCGCCTTGTCGACCACGACAGCCGCGGCAACAATATCACCATGACGGCCCGTCATCTCGACCTGGCCCGCCAGGCTTACGGATACAATACGGAACTCCCTCCGCTGTTCACCCTGTCGGTCTACAATGCGCTGGCCAACGACGGCAAATACGTCCGGCCACATCTGGTGAAGGGGCTAATCGACGAGAACGGCGTTGACTCGATAATGCCGATACAGTATATCCGCCCCACTATATGCAGTCCGGAGACAGCCCGCAAGGTGCGGGAGTGTATCCGCGAGGTGGTATGGGGCGAGCATGGCACGGCACGTCTGGTCCGCGACGACCGCGTGGAAGTCGCCGGCAAGACGGGAACGGCCTACCCTGTGGAGAAAGGGGTCTACAACACGGCCAAACGGCGTTATGCCTTCGCCGGATTCTTCCCATACTCCAATCCGCGTTATTCCTGCATGGCGCTGGTGCTGTCGGGAGCCGGCAACTCGGCCAACCGCACATCGGGTCAGGTCGTGAAGAATATGGCCATCAAGATGTACTCGCGCGGTATGCTTGACAACTCGTCGGACTTCCATGGCGAGAAACACGCGAGCAAGCCAATTCTGGCGGCGTCGACCGACAGGAAGAGCGGCGCCGTGGCACGCCATGCGGGCGTGAAGAGCGTATGCCGCATCAGCGCAAATGCCGGTGACGCACCCGGCGCGATGCCCAACCTGATGGGTTATGAAGCGGCCTCGGCCGTACGCATCCTGGAGCAACGTGGCGTGAACGTACGTCTGTCGGGAGCCGGCTACGTCGTGTCACAGTCAGTCGCCCCCAGCGCCCCGCTGCGCCGCGGCCAGACCGTCAGACTAACATTGAAAATTTGAAAATCCAAGATACCAAACGATATGACAAAGAAACTGTCCCGCTTGCTACAAGACATCAAGCCGCTTGAAATAATAGGCGACACCGACCGGAATATCCTCAGCCTGCAGAGCGATTCCCGCCGTGTCGAGAAAGACGGAATGTTCGTGGCCGTGCGCGGTGTGACAACCGACGGTCATAAATATATACCCATGGTAGCCTCCGCCAGTGTGGCCGCGATAGTCTGCGAGGAACTCCCCTCTCAGATAGCCAACGGCATCACCTATATCCGCGTGGCCGATTCCGCGGAAGCCCTGGGCCGGCTCGCATCGGCATGGTACGGGCATCCCAGCCACAAACTGAAACTTGTGGGTGTCACCGGCACCAACGGCAAGACCACTCCGGCGACCCTGCTCTACGAGATGGCCCGGCTGGAAGGCTACAAGGCCGGTCTGCTCTCCACGGTGTGCAATTACGTGGACGGACGTGCCATTCCGGCCACGCACACCACTCCCGACCCGCTGACTCTGAACGAACTGCTGGCCGAGATGGTTGACGCCGGTTGCGACTACGCGTTCATGGAAGTATCGAGCCACGCCGCCCATCAGCGCCGTATAGCCGGTCTGCGCTTCACAGGCGCCGTATTCAGCAATCTGACTCGCGACCATCTGGACTATCACGGAACCGTGGAAAATTACCGCAACGCCAAGAAGATGTTCTTCGACTCGCTGCCTGCCGACGCATTCGCGCTGGTGAACGCCGACGACAAGTCGGGACTCTACATGACCCAGAATACCAAGGCCAGGGTATACACCTATTCGCTGCGCAGCGACGCCGATTTCCGCACGCGCATACTCGAGACCCGTCTCGACGGCACGTTACTGTCGCTCAACGGGCGCGAAGTCGAAGTGAACTTCACCGGACGCTTCAACGCCTACAATCTTACGGCCGTCTATGGCGCCTCGATCCTGACAGGTTTCAATCCGGAGGAGGTTCTGGTCAACATGAGCCGGCTGGTGCCGGTGGCCGGACGATTCCAGACGTTCCGCGGACCGCGCGACGTGGTGGCCATCGTGGATTACGCCCACACGCCCGACGCGCTGGTGAACGTGCTCGACACCATCCGCGAGGTTGTCGGTTCCGAGGGACAGATCACCACCGTGACGGGAGCCGGCGGCAATCGCGACCATGGCAAGCGCCCCATCATGGCCCGTGAAGCCGCAAGCCGTTCCAACCGCCTGATCCTGACCAGCGACAACCCGCGCGACGAGGATCCCAATGCAATCATTGCCGACATGAAGGCCGGACTGACCGCCGCCGACCTGCCGAACACCCTGTGCATCACTGACCGGCGCGAGGCAATCCGCGCCGCTATCCAGATGGCGCAGCCCGGCAGCGTCGTACTGATTGCCGGCAAAGGCCACGAACCATATCAGGAAGTGAAAGGCGTAAGGCATCATTTTGATGACCGCGAAGAAGTGACTAACGCATTCAACGAGCTTTAAGAAAATGTTTTACTGGCTTTTTCAATTATTCAACGACTACGATTTCCCGGGGAATAACCTGATGGGTTATATCACCTTCCGGGCCGGCATATCGTTTGTAATCGCACTGATAGTGGCCCTGACTTTCGGTCACAGCATCATCCGCAGGCTGCAGCGCATGCAGATAGGCGAGGAGATCCGCAGTCTCGGCCTCGAGGGTCAGATGCAGAAGAAGGGCACCCCGACCATGGGTGGCATCATCATCATCATCTCCACACTGCTACCCTGCCTGCTGATGGGAAATCTGGAGAACATCTACCTGATACTGATGATTGTGGCGACCCTGTGGATGGGCGCCATCGGATTCCTGGATGATTACCGCAAGATCAAGTATCACAACAAGGACGGTCTGAGAGGGGAGTACAAGGTTATCGGTCAGATAGGCCTCGGATTGCTCATCGGTATTGCGATGTGGCTCTCTCCCTCCATTACGATGGGCAACGGCGTCAAGTCGCCGCAGACCACCATACCGTTTGTCAAGAACAACAACTTCAACTACGAGTGGCTGACCAGCTGGATCAGCGACCCGCATGCCGCCGAGGTGCTCGGATGGCTGGTGTTCGTGCTTGTGGTGATTGTGGTCGTCACGGCCGTATCGAACGGCGCCAACCTGACCGACGGCATCGACGGCCTTTGCGCCGGGACCTCAGCGATCATCAGCGTCGCCCTGCTGATCATGGCCTATCTGGGAGGTAACGTCATATATTCCTCCTATCTTAACATCATGTACATACCTGGCTCGGAGGAGATGGTGGTATTCGCCGCCGCGTTCATCGGCGCCCTGGTGGGCTTCCTGTGGTACAATGCGTTCCCGGCCCAGGTGTTCATGGGCGATACCGGAAGTCTGACGCTCGGTGGAATCATTGCCGTGTTCGCCATTCTGATACGCAAGGAGCTGCTCATTCCGCTGCTGTGCCTCACTTTCTTCCTCGAGGATCTGTCGGTGATGATGCAGGTGTCCTACTTCAAATTCACCAAAAAGAGATACGGCGAGGGACGCCGCATATTCAAGATGACTCCCCTGCACCATCATTTCCAGAAGGACGCCGACCCCGCGGCCAAGGTGCTGTGGAACAAACCCATAAATGGCATCCCTGAATCAAAGATAACAATCAGGTTCTGGATCGTCGGCATCCTGCTGGCATGCCTCACGTTCGTAACTCTTAAAATCAGATAATCATGACACGGAATAAGAAATTTTTAGTAGTGCTGGGCGCCGGCGAGAGCGGTGTCGGCGCGGCCGTACTGGCCAAGGACAAGGGCTATGACGTTCTTGTGAGCGACTCCGGCACTATCGCCGGGAAGTATCGCCGGGTGCTGGAGGAAGAAAACATTGAATTTGAGGAGGGGGCGCACAGCACGGAGCGCATCCTCACCGCCGACGAGGTGGTGAAAAGCCCCGGCATTCCCCCGACGGCTCCGCTGGTCAAGGCGCTTGCCGACAAAGGCACTCCGATTCTGAGCGAGATTGAATTCGCCGGCCGCTACACCGATGCCAAAATGGTCTGCATCACCGGCAGCAACGGCAAGACCACCACTACCCTGCTAACCTATCACATTCTGACCAACGCCGGCATCGACGCCGGACTTGCCGGCAATGTCGGCAAGAGCCTGGCTCTGCAGGTGGCCCGCTCCCCTCACGACGTCTATGTGATCGAACTCTCCTCGTTCCAGCTGGAGAATATGTACGATTTCAAGGCCGACGTGGCCGTGATCATGAACATCACCCCCGACCATATGGACCGCTACGACCACAAGATGGAGAATTATGTGGCCGCCAAATTCCGCATCCTTCAGAACCAGACCAAGGACGACTACTTCATCTACTGGCAGGATGATCCGGTAGTGACAGCGCAGATCAGCGCCGTGCAGAGCGAGGCGATGAAACTCCCCTTCGGCGAGATGCGCGAGGAGGCCAGCGCGGCATGGGTCGATGACAACAACATCATACATTTCCACACGCCGATGGACGTATGGGAAATCCCCCGCGACCGGCTTTCGCTCCCGGGCAAGCACAATCTCTACAACTCAATGGCTGCCGGCCTGAGCGCGTCGCTGTTCAACATCAAGGACGAGAAAATCCGC
This sequence comes from Bacteroidales bacterium, assembly GCA_029007645.1. Lineage (GTDB taxonomy): Bacteria > Bacteroidota > Bacteroidia > Bacteroidales > Muribaculaceae > Lepagella. Next base: position 22,962 of record JAQXIE010000001.1, on the reverse strand, counting down.
GAGGCCCTGAGCGACTTCGAAGCCGTGGAGCACCGTCTGGAATATGTGGATACGGTCGATGGTGTGCGTTACGTAAACGATTCCAAGGCCACCAATGTCGATTCCACCTGGTATGCGCTGGAAAGCATGACGACGCCCACAGTGCTGATTCTGGGCGGCAAGGACAAAGGCAACGATTACTCGGAAATCGAAGACCTGGTGAAGCAGAAGGTACACACCATTGTGTGCATGGGCAAGGACAACGGCAAGCTGCTCGACTTCTGGAAAGGGAAGGTCGATGCGATTGTCGACACCCATTCCATCGAGGATGCCGTGAAGGCGTGCGCCGATGCCGCGCATCCCGGCGACACCGTCCTGCTCTCGCCCTGCTGCGCCAGCTTCGACCTCTTCAAGAGCTACGAGGACCGCGGCGAGCAGTTCAAGGATACGGTACGCAAACTCAAGAAATAATACATAGAATCCGATGGATGAACCTCTATATAACACCATAGAAATCCGCGAGACGGTCGACGGGCAGCAGGAGATGTCGAGCGGCGAATCGAAGCCCCGCAAGGAGAAGTCGATGAGCAAGGTGCGCCGCCCCGATCCATACCTGTGGGGCATCTACATGACGCTGCTGGTGATCAGTGTCATCGAACTCTTCAGTGCCTCGAGCGCGGAGGTGTCGGGCAGCAATGTCTACACGCCGCTGATACGTCACGGCATATTCCTGGCCCTGGGCCTCGGAATAGTTCTCTGGCTGCAGCGCACGCCGTATGTCATTATCAGCAAGCTGTCGTGGGTGTTTGCCGCCCTTTCGCTCGGCCTGCTCGTGATTTCATCGGTCGCTGGTGTCGAAATCAACGGCGCCCAGCGAGCCATTCGTATCGCGGGAATGACCATACAGCCCGCTGAAATCGTCAAACTGGCCGTGGTGTGCCTGCTGGCGACTATCCTGGGACGAAACCAACGGCCCGGAGGCGTCTCCAACCGCGGTGTCATAACGGCTGCCGTCGTGGTGATCGTGTTCTGCGGCTTCCTGTACCGCAACGGTCTTACCAACATGCTTCTGCTGATGTGCGTCAGCCTCACGATGATGGTGATCGGCGGTATACAGCTTAAGAAAATGGGGCTGGTACTACTCGCTTACGGCGTAATTCTGGGCGTTGTGCTGCTTGTCAAGAGCGCGGCCCCGGCATCAGTTTCCGAGTTCGACCAGGTCAAGATCGAAAGGACCGCACTCGCCTCGGCCGATCCGACCGCACAGATTGCCGTGCAGGAGACATCCAAGCCCAAAATCAACCGTGGCGTCACACGTATCAACCGTATCAAGAACTTTATTCGCGGCGTGAATCCCGATGACCCCATCACCGACGAAAACCGTCAGGTGATGATGGCCAAATTCGCCCAGGCCAACGGCGGCCTGATAGGCCAGGGGCCTGGAAACTCGCGCGAAAGCGCGCGTCTGCCACTCGCCTTCTCCGACTACATCTACTCCATCATTGTCGAAGACACGGGATTTGTCGGCGGTTTCGGTGTGCTCATGCTCTTCCTGATGATGCTGGCGCGAGCCGGACGCATAGCGTTCAAGTGCTCCAGGGCTCTCCCAGCCTTCCTGATCCTGGGATGCTCCGTGATGATCGTGTTCCAGGCTCTGGTGCACATGGCCATCGTGACCGGACTCTTCCCAGTGTCGGGCCAACCTCTCCCCTTCATCTCCAAAGGCGGCACTTCAGTACTGGTCATGTCGGCGGCCATCGGCATTATGCTTTCCGTGAGCCGCTTCGCAACCTACTCCACCGACGGCAAAGCCGTCAACAAAGCCGAACTCAACGCCCTGCCCGAAGACATGCAGGCGTCAAACTACAGCAACTGACCCTTGTCTGACAAAACATGAAACAGAACAGACCCAAAATACTGATAAGCGGCGGTGGCACCGGAGGACATATCTTCCCGGCCCTCTCCATAGCGAATGCGTTGCGCCGTAGGCTGGATGCCGAGATATTGTTCGTCGGCGCCGACAACCGTATGGAAATGGAACGGGTTCCCGCGGCGGGCTATCCCATCAAGGGACTCCCGGTGGCAGGTTTCGACCGACGTCATCTGCTGCGGAATTTCAGCGTGCTGCTCAAGTTGCGCAAATCCTTGCGCATGGCCCGCAATATAGTCAGGGACTTCCGGCCCGACATCGCCATCGGCGTCGGCGGTTACTGCTCGGGGCCGACACTCAAGGCGGCCCAGCGTGCCGGCGTACCCACGCTGATCCAGGAACAGAACTCATATGCCGGGGTCACCAACAAACTGCTGGCGGCCAAAGCGCGCGCCATCTGCGTGGCCTATCCCGAGATGCAGCGCTTCTTTCCCGCCGACCGCATTGTGATGACCGGCAATCCCATACGCCGCGACCTGCTCGACACATCGCTGACGGCCTCGGATGCCCGTCGCAGTTTCGGCCTCAATCCCGACCTGCCGGTGCTGCTGGTGATAGGAGGCAGCCTCGGAGCCATGACGCTCAACGAGAGCCTTGAACACGGCATCCAGACGCTGGCCGAGAACGGCATCCAGGTGATATGGCAGACGGGCAAAAGCTTCGGCGAACGTGGTCCCGAAGCCGTGCGCGGACTGCGAGGGGTAGTGGTGACCAAGTTCATCACCAACATGGGCGCCGCCTATGCCGCCGCCGACCTCGTCGTGTCGCGTGCCGGCGCCGGTTCGATCAGCGAACTCGAACTCCTGGGCAAGCCCTGCATACTGGTCCCCTCGCCCAATGTCGCCGAGGATCATCAGACCAAGAACGCCCGCGCGCTCGCCGACCATGGCGCCGCCGTGCTCATTCCCGACTCGCAGGCCCGCCACGACCTCGTTCCCGAGGCTCTCGCCCTGATAAACGACAAGAAACGTCTGGCCGAAATGTCGGAAAATATCAAGAAACTTGCGCTCCCCGACAGCGACGAGCGTATTGTGGACGAAGTTGAAAAAATACTGAACCGTGGATAAGAAATTATACTTTATAGGGGCCGGGGGAATCGGCATGGCCAATCTGGTGCGCTATTACATGGCGCACGGCGCCCGTGTGGCGGGGTATGACCGCGCCCCCTCCGAACTGACCGATGCTCTGGTCAGGGAGGGACTGGAATTCACCAGCACCGACGACCATAACGAAATTCCTGCCGATCTGCGCGATCCGGCCGACACACTGGTCGTGTACACGCCGGCCATTCCGGCCGACAACGACATTCTGAGCTGGTTCCGCGACAACGGATTCACCGTCATCAAGCGCGCCGCGTTACTTGGCCGCATCACGGCGCACAGCGACGGCATCTGTGTGGCCGGGTCGCACGGCAAGACCACGACGTCGTCGATGATCGCCAATATTCTGCGCGGCTCGGAGCAGGGGTGCACGGCCTTCCTGGGAGGCATTCTGCGCAATACGGGCTCGAATCTGGTGCTCGACGAGAAATCGCGCTATTCGGTGATCGAGGCCGATGAGTACGACCGTTCGTTCCATCATCTGCATCCCTGGCTGGAGGTAGTGACCAGCACCGACCCGGACCATCTTGACATCTACGGCGACGAGGAGCATTATCTGGAGGCTTTCAGCATCTTCACGTCGCTGATCCGTCCCGGAGGACATCTGCTGATGCACACGGGGCTCAAATTCAAGCCTGCGACAGGCCGGGACGTCACCGTGCAGACCTACAGCGGCGGTGCTACCGGCGACTGGCATGCCGAGGACATAAACTTCGGCGACGGCGAGATCACCTTCACGCTTGTCGGTCCCGACGGACTGCGTATCGAAGGTCTGAGTCCCGGTGTTCCGGTTGAAATCAACATAGACAACGCCGTGGCGGCCGCTGCTGCCGCGCTCACAGCCGGCGCCGCACCCGACGATGTACGCCGCGGCCTCGCCTCCTTCCGCGGCGCCAAACGCCGCTTCGAGGTCTGGAACGACGGCAAGGACGGCTCCCCTGTCCTGATCGACGATTACGCCCATTCCCCCAACGAGGTGCGCGCATCGATCGAATCCGTCCGCAAACTCTATCCCGGACGCCACATCACCGTGATTTTCCAGCCGCACCTGTATACCCGCACGCGTGATTTCGCTCCCGATTTTGCCCGAGCCCTCAGTGCCGCCGACCATCTGGTAATGCCCGAGATATACCCCGCACGCGAACTCCCCATTCCCGGAATCACATCCCACAGCATCCTCGACCTCGTGGAGGGACCGCAAAAAACCTACTGCGAACGAAAAGATTTGCTGAATCTGATAAAAAATAGTAATTTTGACATTCTGATGACCCTGGGGGCGGCCGATATCGACAGGTTGCTTCCGGAGATGTCCCATATACTTGCGGGAAAACGGGCCGTCAGCCAGTGATAGCCATTGATCCAGATGAGCATACAACGCAACACCATATTGAAATGGATATGTCTGGTGCTTCTTGCCGGATATGCCACATGGGCCACTGTATGGGCCCATGGCGAGGCGTCGCGTCATGTATGCAATGAGATCGAGGTGCGCGTCGACGCCACAGGTCCGGTCGAGAAGATTGTGCGCAGAGGTGTCCTGCAGGAACTCGCTTCCTATCCGGGACGCATCAAGGGACTTCCCATCGACCAGCTCGACACGCGCCGCATCAGCACCTACCTGAATCGGCTGAACATGTTCGAGTCGGTCAACTGCATGGTGTCGGCCTCGGGACGTCTCTGCATCGACGTGGTGCCGATGGTGCCCGTGATGCGCGTATTCTCGGGCGACAAGTCGTACTATATCAACAAGGACGGCAAATACATCGACTCAAACGCCGAATTCTTCAGCGACGTTCCGGTGGTGACGGGAAATTTCAAGGGAAATTTCCGGCCTATCGACGTTCTGCCATTGGTGCGGTTCGTGACGCGGGATCCGGTGATGCGCGACCTGACGGCGATGATTTCGGCGCAGGACAGCCGCAACCTGTTTGTCGTGCCGCGGATCACGGGGCATGTCGTGAATTTCGGCGACACGACCCGTCTGGAGGAAAAACGCGACGCGCTGCAGCTCTTCTACCGCAAGGTGATGCCCTACAAGGGCTGGGAGCATTATGACACCATTTCGGTGAAATTCCGGAATCAGATAGTGGCCACACGGCGCGACAAGGGCCAGCTAAATGTGGCCGAAGAAGAATTGGAAGAAGTTGATCTGGAGGAGGCCACATTGCCCGAGGTAGCGCCCCGGCAGGAAGCCAAGTCCGAAACCGATATTAAGAAAAAGGCAGAACCAAGCCATGAATAAAGAGAGATATGTAGCCGCCGTCGAGGTGAGCAGTTCAAAGATAATGGCCGTGGTCGGCAAGGTTTCGGACGACGGTCAGGTGGCTGTCATAGCCACCGAGCAGGAGCGTGGCGTGGAAGGCGTCCGCTACGGCATAGTGCAGAATCTGGAGGAGACAGCCATGCGCATCGCGCGCATTCTGGAGAAGCTGCAGCGCAAACCCGCTGTGGCTCCGCGTCAGATCACATCCCTATTCGTCGGCCTTTCGGGCCGGTCGCTCCACAGCATTTCGACCAAGGTGTCGCAGACACTCCCCAATGAAATGGAGATCACGCAGGATATCCTGGACCGTCTCTACCAGCAGGCCCTGGCTACCGATATCGACGCTTCTCTCTGCGTCGTGGACGCCATCCCCCGCACCTACACCATCGGCAAATACGAGACTCAGTCGCCCAAGGGAACCATCGGCAATGACATCCGCGCCGTCTACGACCTGATTGTGTGCCGTCCCGAGATGCAACGTAACCTGACCCGCACCCTCTCCGAGAAAACCGCCGTCGACATCAAAAAATTCATTGTGACGGCCCTCTCGACGGCCCAGATAATCCTCTCGTCGGAGGAGAAGCGTCAGGGATGCATGCTCGTCGACATGGGTGCCGAAACGACCACCGTGTCAATCTACAAGAACGGCCATCTCGCCTACTTCGCCACACTGCCCATGGGCGGCCGCAACATCACCCGCGACATCACCAGTCTGGGTGTACTCGAGGAAAAGGCCGAGGAAATCAAGGTCACCTCGGGCAACGCCATCGCCCTGGAATCACAGACGTCGCTCAACCTCGGAGGACTCAAGATGTCGGAAGTGTCGGGCATCATCGTGGCACGCGCCGAGGAGATCGTGGCCAACATCATCGAACAGATCAGCTATGCGGGCCTCAAGGAGAGCGACCTCCCCGGCGGCCTGATATGCATCGGCGGCGCTTCCAAACTCAACGGCATCATCGACCTGCTCGCCAACAAGACGGGGCTCCCCGTGCGCCGCGGCCAGCTGCCTCCCTACATAGTGATGCAGGATTCACGCATACCGGTTTCCGACGCCCTCCAGGCCGTCAGCATTCTTTACGCCGGAGCCACCAACTCCACCGACGAATGTCTGGATATCCCGGTGACCGAAGACCTTCCGATCGACGGAACTGCCAATGAAGAAGTTCAGAAGCCTCAGAAGCCGGCAGGCCCGAAGCATACCACCCCCGGTTGGCTGTCGCGTATCGGCGACAAACTGAGCAACGTGTTCAGCGGCGACAGCGAGGATGATTCCGATCTGTTATAACTCTCATACCCTCAAACAGCGCACATATGAATCAGCAGGATATTCAAGACATCAACGACGCTTCGACCTTCGCGGGCGACGAATCGGTTGACGACATAATCAAAGTAATCGGAGTCGGAGGTGGCGGCGGCAATGCCGTCAACTACATGTTCCAGCAGAAAATACCGCATATTCAGTTTGTGGTATGCAACACCGACAAGCAGGCTCTAGAACGCTCGCCGGTGCCCAATCAGCTGTTGCTCGGATTCGAGATCACGCATGGTCTCGGAGCCGGCAATATCCCCGACGTGGGTCGCCAATGCGCCGAAGCGAGCGAGGATGAAATCCGCGCCCTCTTCAACGACCAGACCGAGATGGTGTTCATCACGGCAACCATGGGCGGAGGCACCGGCACGGGCGCCGCTCCGGTCGTGGCCCGAATAGCCAAAGAGGCCGGCATGCTGACCATAGGCATCGTCACCGTCCCGTTCTACTTCGAAGGTGAAAAAAAGATTCTCAAGGCTCTGGAAGGCGCCAAGGAACTCAAGAAACATGTCGACGCGCTGCTGATCATCAACAACGAGAACCTGATCGAGCTTTACAAGGACTGGAACTTCTTCAACGCTTTCAGCAAAGCCGACGACACGCTGGCCAACGCCGCCCGCTCGATCTCGGAGATCATCTCCGAATCCTGCTATGTCAACGTCGATTTCCAGGACGTCAAGACCACTCTGAAGGATTCCGGCTCGGCCATCATCTCCACGGCCATCGGAGAAGGTGAGCACCGCATCACCTCGGCCATCGAGAGTGCGCTGCACTCTCCCCTGCTCAAGGCCCACGACATCACCACCTCCAAGCGGCTGATGCTGAAATTCATGTGCTCCAAGGACAGCGAAAACCCGATCCGCGCCGAGGAAATCGCCGAAATCACAGCCTTTACGTCGCAACTCTCGGGCATCGATGTGAAATGGGGTATCGGCGACGACCCGTCGCTGGGCGACAAGGTGAAGATAACCGTGCTGGCCTCGGGGTTCGACGTGACAATCAGCGAAGGCGACGACCGCAACAAGATCGTGATACGCGACGAAAAGCCCACGATCGAGGTGGCCAAGAAACAACAGAACGACCAGAACGAGATCGCCCAGGTCTACGGCGCCGAGAAGGTGAAACAGCAGCAGCAGCTCGCTGCCCGCCTCAAGTATGCCGTGCTGAAGCCCTCGCAGTTCGACGACCATGAGGTCATAGCCCTGCTGGAACGTGTGCCTATCAACAAACGCGGACCCCGCTTCATCGAGGACCTGGACAAAATAACCGGCCAACAGAATACAAAGCCACGCCCGACGCTCCCCAACGAGCCGGGCTCTGAAACAATATCATTCGGATAATTTTTACGATGGAAAATACCTTTTCTATGGTGGCCAAGACCTTCAAAGGTCTCGAGGCCGTACTGCGCGACGAATTAATAAGCCTTGGCGCTGAAAACGTCGAGATGGGATGCCGCATGGTCAGCTTCGAAGGCGACCTTGAACTGATGTACCGCGCCAACCTGTGCCTTCGCACCGCGCTGCGAATCCTTAAACCGATCGAGAAATTCACGGCGTCCGATCCGGACGCTCTCTACGACATAGTGCGCGAGATTCCATGGGAGAAATACATGACGCCGCAGTCCACTTTCGCCATCGACGCCACAGTCAACAGCGACGACTTCACGCACAGCAAGTTCGTGACCTACCGCGTGAAGGACGGCATCGTCGACCACTTCCGCGATCTGGCCGGCGAACGCCCCTCTGTGCGCGTGGCCGGTTATGACCTGCTCTTCAATGTGCACATCGACGGCGACCGCGTCACTATCTCGCTCGACTCCAGCGGCGAACCCCTCAGCAAACGCGGCTATCGTGACGAAGCTACCGAAGCCCCTATCAACGAGGCCCTCGCCGCCGGCATCATCATGACCACCGGATGGCGCGGCGACTCCGATTTCGTCGACCCCATGTGCGGTTCCGGCACTTTCCTGATCGAAGCCGCCCTGATCGCCGCAAATATCAACCCCGGCATCTACCGTAAGGGTTTCGCCTTTGAAAAATGGCCCGATTTCGACGCCGACCTCTTCGAGGATCTCTACAATGACGACAGCCAGGAACGTGACTTCGCGTTCAAGATAATGGGCGGCGACATCGATCCCGAGGCCGTGGCAATAGCCCGCAGGAATATCAAGGAGGCCCAGCTCGACGATATGATCGAGGTCTCATGCCGCCCCATGAGCGAATGGACCGACAATCCCGAATCCGGTATCCTGGTCATGAATCCGCCCTACGGACACCGCCTCAAACCGGACGACATGATGGAGCTGTACCGTGGCATCGGCACCTGTCTGAAACGCAATTTCAAGGGCTGGAACGCATGGATTATCGGTCTCGACAACGAGGATATGGACAACATCGGCCTCAAGCCTTCGGTACGCATTCCCCTGCTGAACGGTTCGCTGGAATGCTCGCTGCGCGAATACGTGCTGTTCGACGGCCGATACAACGACTTCCGCGCTGACGGCGGATCGGTCAAGAATTTCGACAAGGATGACCGTCATGCCGGCAAGGAACCACGCAAGATGCGCCGCATCTCGGACGATGAATGGAAGTCCGAGACACGCAAATACGGCGATCACAAGCAGTCGAAAAAGCCCTTTAAGAAGGAGAACAAACCTTTCCGCAAGGATGATGACCGCAAGCCCTTCAGGAAGGACGACAACCGCAAGCCCTTCCGCAAGGACGACAACCGCAAGCCCTTCCGCAAGGATGAGGGCCGCAGGTCCTACCAGCAGCCTGCCCGCGAAATCGTTGACCGCGGCCCGCGCATCAGCGCCGACAAGAGCCGCGTCATAAATCCCGTATATTTCCGAGGCCGCAAAAACAAGGATAATTACGAGGAGAACGACGATTGAACATGACACAAGCCATGGGCAAAGGGGGACTGATACTGGCCATCGCAACCGCGGTGGCCATGTCAATCATGGCGTTTCTGACAGGCGCGACCATCCCGAACGGCGGAGAGGTCGGACTTTGCCTCCCCTCGCCCACCGACTGGAATCTGCTCCCCGTCGCGTCGTGGGCAATCAATCTGGCACTTCTGCTGCTGTCGGCCCTCGGATTGGGGCTGCTTAACCGCAGTTTCTCGGTCGTGCCCGGTCAGGCCTCCTCTACCCTTTCGGGCCTGTTTCTGATCATGGCCACTTCGATCCCCTGGATCGGAGGCGCCCTGACCACTTCGGTCATAATCGCCCCGGCGATTATGATAGTCATGGCCATATTGTTCGGTTCCTACCGGCAGTCCAACGCCACGCAGGAGCTGTTTGCCATAGCCACGATTCTGTCGCTGGGATCGATGCTGCAATACGCCTTCCTGCTGATGATTGTTCCGGTGCTGGTCTCGGCCTTGACGTTTAAATGCCTCCGGGTGCGCGAGGTCATAGCTTTCGGCATGGGACTGATTGCCCCCTACTGGGTGGCGATAGGCTTCGGCATCCTGCCGCTTGAAAGCCTCACGATGCCCTCGCTGACCAATCTTTTCGCCATGGCATCGCATCGGGGCGTGTTGCTGATATGCCTGATCAACCTCGGCTTCACTGCCCTGCTCAGCCTGGTGCTGGCCCTTTATAACGGGGTCCGGCTCTATGCCGGCAACACCCGCCGGCGTCAGTTCAACATGGCCGTCAACATGTTCGGCCTGACCTGCCTGGCAGGCATGGTTTTCGATTCAAGCAATCTTTCGGCCTATATCGTGACATTCTACATGTCGGCAGCCTTCCAGCAGGCCGATCTCTTCGCCCTGTGGCATTTCCGGCGCCCATGGATAGGCGCGCTGATCATCTGCGCTCTGTATATCACTTCGTTCTTAATGTGCGTATTATGAAACCATTGATTATCGCCGACCGTAACATACCTTTTCTGGAGGGTCGACTCGAAGACGTGGCGCGCATGGTCTATGTGGGCCAGGATGAGTTCAGCCGCGAGCTTGTACGCGATGCCTATGCCCTGCTGGTACGGACACGCACGCGTTGCGACGCAGCGTTGCTCGAAGGCTCACGGGTAAGTCTGGTGGCGACGGCCACGATAGGCACCGATCATATCGACGGCCAATGGTGCCGCGCCAACGGAATAGAAGTGTGTTCGGCTCCGGGATGCAATGCTCCGGGAGTCGCCCAATACGTCTGGAGCGCGCTGCACAATCTCGGATTCCGGTCTGACCGAGGCATGATACTCGGAGTGGTGGGCTGCGGCAATATCGGCGGTATCGTGGCCGACTGGGGGCGCCGACTGGGAGCTGATGTATGGGTTTCCGACCCTCCGAAACAACGCGCCGGCATAGCCGACAATTATCATACGCTCGACGACATTCTACGCCACTGCGACGCGGTGACGCTCCACACTCCGATCACGCGCCAGAGGCCGGACGCCACTTTCCATCTGATCGGCGCCGAACAGCTGGCGCTGATGCGCCCCGGAGCCATCCTGATCAATGCCGCGCGTGGCCCTGTGGTCGACAACGCCGCCCTGCGCCAACACCTTGAAGAGGGGAGCGGCCTGCGCGTCGTTCTCGACACCTGGGAAGGGGAACCCTCCATCGACACGCGTCTCCTGGACCTGGTGGACTTCGGAACGTTCCATATCGCGGGATACTCGTCCGAAGGGAAACAGCGCGCCACGCGGATGGTGATCGAAGCTGTGGAACGCCATTTCAACATAACCGGCGACAAAACCGGCCTGGAAGGCCCGTACGAGCCCGCTGACACGCGCGGCATCTCGCTCCGGGGGATTGCCGACTCCTACGACATATCGGCCGACTCCGAGCTTCTGAAGCACAGTCCCGCTCTTTTCGACCACCTCCGCAACAACTATCGATTCCGTCACGAATATGGCAAATTATAACAAACGCTTCTACGTGGTGTTCAACGGACGCCAGCCCGGCGTTTACGACAACATCGACGATGCCCTCGATCAGGTCGACGATTACCCCGGCGCAAGCTTCAAAAGCTTCGCCACGGCACAGGAGGCCTCCGAGGCATTCCGAAGCAGCTCCGCCCGTCAGGATTCCACCGACCTCGGCGCCCTGCTCAAACAGGCATCAGACGAAACCAATCCCATTGAACGCCGCACGGACTATTTCGCCTTCCCCGAAATCGATCTCAACGGCTGGGCCGTCGACGCGTCTTGCCTCGGAAATCCCGGTGTGATGGAATACCGCGGGGTTGAACTCATGTCCGGCCGCGAAATATTCCGCGTCGGTCCCTTTCAGAAAGGCACCAACAATATCGGCGAATTTCTCGCAATTGTCCATGCCCTGGCGCTGATGGCCAAAAAAGGGGAGTCCCACACCATCTATTCCGATTCCGTGTCGGGCATGGCCTGGGTCAGAAACCGCAAAGTCAAGACCCAACTGGCCAGAAATGCCGAAACCGAACCTGTGTTCCGGATGATGGAACGGGCTCTGTCATGGCTCAACACCCACAGCTACGATACCAAAATCCTGAAGTGGGACACAGACCGCTGGGGGGAAGTGCCCGCCGATTTCAACCGCAAATAACGTGCCTGCCGACAAGGAAACGCTGAGATCCCGACTCCTTGAGGCGGGTGCCGTGGCTGTCGGTTTCGCCGATGCCGCGCCGTTGCCCGAGTCCGAAATCCGGAGTCTCGACGACTGGATCGCCGCCGGTTGCAACGCGGGGATGGACTGGATGGCGAGGCATGCCGCTCTCAGGGCCGATCCGGCCAATGTGTTGCCGGACGTCCGCACCGTTATCTCCTGCGCTTTTTCCTATACACCCTTGGAAGTCCGCGACCCCGGGCTGCCGCATATTTCCCGCTACGCTTTCGGCGAAGACTACCACACTGTGCTCCGCGACGTCATCACGGAGGCTCTCGCCGACACGATGCCGGCAGGGGAGTGGCGCGTCTGCGTGGATTCGGCTCCGCTCTCCGAACGATATTGGGCCACACGCGCCGGTATCGGCTTTCTCGGCGACAACGGCGCCCTGATCGTTCCCGACGTGGGTTGCGAGGTTTTTCTGGCCGAGATACTCACCACCATGGCATACGACGCCGATGAGCCGTCGGCAGGGGAGTGCCTGCACTGCGGCGCCTGCCGCACGGCCTGTCCGACGGGCGCAATGCTCCCCTCGGGCCGGATCGACTGCAGCCGCTGCATCAGCTATCTTACCATCGAACACCGTGGCGAATGGTCCGACCCCGAGGCCATCCGGGCCATGACAACTCCGGCTGGCCATAATGCCCTCTTCGGCTGCGACGCATGCATCAGCGCCTGCCCGCTCAACTCCGGCAGGCATGATCTGACCTTATCCCGGTTCAGACCCCTGCCGCAGGTCATGGTGCTCGGCAAGGAAATTCCCGACTGCTCCAACCGTGGATTCGTGCGTCTTTTCTCCGGCTCGGCACTGCTTCGCGCCGGGCGTCAGGGCCTGATGCGCAATGCCCGCAATCTTAAATAATTCAATTTCCGCATTCGCGAAAATTGAGGTTTAATAGTTTAAGGGTTTTAAAGTTTAACCATCCGGACCGTAGGTTACCACGACACCCTAAACCTTCGCAAGCTTGTCTTGCGAAATTTATATTATATATTTATATATTTATATATTTAATATTTTAAGCGGTAATCCCGCAGTGAACCAGTCGGCTCTCCCGGATGTTGTAAGTTTGTACAAAACATCGACGTTATGAAAAAAATGTATATAGTTAATATGCCGGCTACCGTCTGCTTGACGACCGGGCCATAGCGGAACTGGAGCGTCATATCGACAAGGAAATTCAGTCGGCCCTGGATGTGCGGACCGACAACTGCAACGCTCCGTTCGACGACATTTCGTAATGACGCGGCTCTTGGTGAAATGGCGCAGATTCGCTATCTTTGCGCCATGATTCCATCCAAGGCACCGACCCATCGGTTGAAATTCGTCAAAGCCGAACGACTGCGTCACCGTACGCTGGTCGAGGGACTCTTTCAGCATGGCAAGAGCCTCTACGAGTATCCGCTGCGGCTCACATACAGGATTATGTCGGGCGATGAACTGAGCGATTCATTCCGAAAGGAAGTTCCCGAGGGAATCGCGCGGATGCAGATGATGGTGACCGTGCCAAAGAAAAAGAGGCGCCATGCCGTGGACCGCGTTCTGATGCGCCGCCGCATCCGCGAAGCATTCCGACTTAACAGAATCCCGTTGCGCGATCTGGCTCAGCAACTGCCCGACGGCGCGTACCTTCAACTCGCTTTCATTTATCTTCACAATGAAAACGCAGATTATCGGCAGATGGAAAACTGCATGATAAGACTTCTTGACAAATTAGCGAAAAAGATACGCATCGTTCCTTAATGACTTTACGTATTGCTTTACGTCATATCGCTTTGATCCCGGTATACTTCTACCGGGCATGTATCTCGCCTATGCTGCCGCCTTCGTGCCGATACACCCCGACATGTTCGCAGTATGCCGTTGAAGCCGTGATGACCCATGGCATATTCCGCGGCGGATGGCTTGCCCTGAAGCGGATCGCCCGCTGCAATCCCTGGGGTGGCTCGGGATACGATCCTGTTCCGCCACGCCGTAAGAAATTGTCCTAAGAACCATATTCACATTTCACAATTCCAATTGCTCTACTTATGATTATTGACATTCATACACATCACTCGGCACCGCAGCCCGAAGGTGTTATCGACGCTTCGCCGCTGTCGATGCCGGAATTCGTGCCGGCCGACGAGCAGCTATACAGCGCCGGCATTCATCCTTGGAGCACCGTCAATCCTATCGACGACACCGTCTGGGAAGAGCTTGAGACAAGGCTCCTGCTTCCGCAGTTCGTGGCGGTGGGGGAGTGCGGCATCGACCTCTCCGGCAATGCAGGTATGCTATATGTGCAGCTTCAGGTGCTGAAACGTCAGATTGAACTGTCGGAACGTCTGGGCAAGCCAATCATCATACATTGCGTCAAGGCCGAGGACGTGATCTGCGGTCTGCGCCGCGACCTGAAGCCGACACAGCCCTGGATCATCCATGGCTTTCGCAAAAAACCGGAAACGGCGGCCCAGCTCCTCCGCGCGGACTGCTACATCTCGCTCGGCGAGCACTTCAACATCGACACACTGAAATCAATTCCCCAGGAGAGGTTGCTGGCCGAAACCGACCAGTCGCCCCTGCCGATTCAAAGTATAATCCAACGCATGGAGATTGCCCTGGACAGACCCCTGACCGACCTGATTGCCGACAACTCCGCCCGTGTGCTTCACATGGAAAAATAAACCCAAAATATTATGAAAAAAATAGTGACCCTGTTGGCCGGCGCCGCCATGATGATTCTGCCTGCCATGGCCCAGCAACCTGTCATCGAACAGACCAAGGAACAGGCCGAGGCCCTTGAGGAAGCCAACTGGTATGTACCCCTGAGCTACGGTGGTTTCGATTTTGAGATTCCCGCCGGCTGCATCGTTGAGAAGAACTCCAAGATCGTGGCCCGCTATCCCGACGGCTCCTTCGGCCTGTCGATGGAGAACGAAGCAATTCCCGCCAATCAGAAGATTGCCTTCGAAAAAGCCCGCAGCTACGCCACGCGCTATAAACTGACCGATGCCAAGGTCGAGAAGAAGAAAATCGGGGTCGTCGCCGGGGCCATGGCCCAAGGAAAACTGGAGAATTTCACAGTGACGGTGCTGATTCTTCCCGTCGATGACCAGCAGGTCACCACCGTGCTGATGACCACGCCCGGCCGCGAGGATTGGACCAGACATCTCATCGAGTCGATGAAGCACTGACCCGGAGGGAGATTCCCTCCCGGCGCATTCTATTGTCCGGTTGACAAAAAATTTGTAATTTTGCTGCATGATAAGGCAATTATGCAGATATGCCCTGTGCGCTTCAGTGATGCTGACAGCGCTTTCGGGCCATGCGCTTACACTTGAGAAAATCAAATACGGCGATTTCTCGCAGTGGGTGACGCGCGAAATTAAAGAATCAGCCGTGCTGGGAGGCAATAAAAAGACTCTCTACGCCATCGGCCCGTCAATGACCCTGAAAGGCAACAACGCCTATGTTCCCCGCGGAGGCTCTCCATGGGCTACGAGCAACGCCTACGCCAAGGTGGCCGGCATCGTCAAGGGTTCGCAGACCGTGAGTCCCGCATCGATCAACGGCAACCGTGTGGCCAAGCTCCGCAGCACCATGGAACATGTCAAGGCCCTCGGCATAATCAACATGGACGTCATGGTGGCAGGCACCATCTATCTGGGACGCCTGGCCGAACCCGTTTCCTCGACCAAAAGCCCCTATTCCAAGATGTCGATGGGCATGCCCTACACCAAGCGTCCCAAGGCGTTGGTCTACGACTTCCGCGTGGATATGCCTAACGTGAACACCCGCGTCAAAGCTACGGGACTGGGCAGTCAGAAGACCCTGAAGGGCCGCGATCAGGCCGAGGTCTATATCCTGCTCCAGCGCCGCTGGGAGGACGCCAAAGGCAATATCTATGCCCACCGCGTCGGCACCGGCCGCGAACGTTACAGCAAGTCTGTGCCCTGGACCAAAGGTCATCAGTTGCCCGTCCACTACGGCGACATCACCGGCAAACCGTTCTACAAGCCCTATATGGGACTGCTGGACGGTGACAAGGCATACCATGCCTACAATTCCAAGGGGAAACTCGTCCCGGTTCATGAAGTGGGGTGGGGCGCTCCCGACGAGACGCCGACCCACGTTCTGGTAATGGCTTCCACATCATGCGGCGAGGCTTTTATCGGCACCGAGGGCATCACCATGTATATCGACAACATTGCCTTCGGTTTCTGACCCGGGAACAGAAGGCATAATCCGAAAGAACAAAGATCAATGAAAATAGCAATCATAGGCTACGGACGCATGGGCAAGACCATCGAACGTCTGGCCCTGGCGCACGGCGACGTCATAACCTGCCGCATAGACCAGGACAATCAGGAGGAATTCGATTCTGAAGCCTTCCGCTCGTCGGACGCGGCCATCGAGTTCACCACACCTTCAACGGCGAGGCAGAACGTGCTGCGCTGCATCGAGGCAGGCCTCCCCGTGGTGTGCGGTTCCACAGGCTGGACCGCCGCGCTACCCGAGGTCCAGAACATCTGCCGCGAAAAGGGTGGCTCGCTGCTCTGGGCTTCCAACTTCTCGATCGGCGTCAACATCTTCATGGCCATCAACCGCAAGCTGGCCTCGATCATGAACTTCTTCCCCGAGTACAGTCCGCGCATGGTCGAGACGCATCATATCCACAAGCTCGACCATCCGTCGGGCACGGCCGTGACCCTGGCTCAGGAGATTGTGGCCGATACCGACCGCATCAAATGCTGGGCCGAGCCCGACGGCAACCACAAGTTGCCCGCCGACACGCTGCCCATCGAGCATATCCGTCAGGGAGAGGTGCCCGGAATCCATACCATCACGTGGGATTCAGCGGCCGATGACATCACCATCACTCACAGCGCCAAGAACCGCGACGGGTTCGCCAAGGGCGCCGTTCTCGCTGCTCACTGGCTCGCCGGGCACCCCGGCGTGCACACCATCCGCGAGATGCTTTCCGACATTACTCCCGACTTCAACTGATTGACATCCCGATCATGGCCCAATCTCTTCGCGACAGACTGAAAGCCGTCAAGACAACCCGCTGGATACGCTTCGGCATTGTCTCGGCCGTCTATGTTTTCTGGGTGATTCTGATGGGAAATCCCTGGCTTCTGTTCGGCTGGCTGCTGCTCGCCGACATCTATATCACCTCTTACATCCCCTGGGGATGGTGGAAGAAAAAGAAGGGGCTGACCCGTACGGTCATGGCCTGGGTCGACGCCATCGTCTACGCGCTGGTGCTTATTTACTTCATCTTCGCGTTCGTAGGCCAGCAGTACGAGATTCCCTCGTCAAGTCTCGAGAAGTCGCTGCTGGTCGGCGACCGCCTCTGGGTGGACAAGACTGTCTACGGCGCCCGCGTGCCCCAGACTCCCGTACATTTCCCCCTGGCGCAGCACACCATGCCACTGATCGGCTCCAAGAGCTATCTTGAGAAGCCTCAGCTCAAATATCACCGTCTCCCGGGACGCCGCTCGGTGGAACGCGGCGACATCGTGGTCTTCAACTACCCGCAAGGCGATACGGTGGCTCTCAAGATCCAGAATCCCGACTACTATCAGATATGCTATGATCTGAAGCGCAACGGCGTGAGCGACCCCAGGAAGTTCATCGCATCGGATCCCGAACGGTTCGGCGAGGTGGTGTGGCGTCCGGTGGACCGCCGCGAAAATTACGTGAAACGTGCCATAGGCCTTCCCGGCGAACGGCTCAACATCGTCGATGACCAGATATTCATCAACGGTCACAAGATCGCCACTCCCGACAATGTGCAGTTCAATTATCTGATTCCGGTCAAAGGGCAGATCGCTCCTGAAAAATGGATGGAACTCGGCGTGCGTATCGAAGATTTCAGCCAACAGCTGATTCAGGACGAGCTGCACGGCATATATTATTACAATCTGCCGCTGACGTCCCGCATGAAGGCCGAAGTGGAGAAATGGCCCGAGGTGGCGGGTGCCCTGATGCGCGAAAGCGAAGCCGGGGTCTTCGACCTGAGCGGCGTGTTCCCGATGGGCGCCTCCTACAACTGGACCCGCGACAACATGGGCGAGATCTGGATTCCCAAACGCGGAAGCACACTGCATCTCACCGAGGCCAATTATCCCATCTATGAACGCGCCATCCGCGTCTACGAGGGCAACGACCTGCAGCGCCGCGACGGAAAATTCTACATCAACGGCAAGCAGACCGAGTATTATACCTTCAAGATGGATTACTACTGGATGATGGGCGACAACCGCGACCGCAGCGCCGACTCGCGCTACTGGGGTTTCGTACCCGAGGACCATATCGTCGGTTCGCCGGTAACCATCCTTGTTTCGCTCGATAAGGACCGCAAATGGTCCGACGGCAAGATCCGCTGGGAACGCATTCTCGGCAATCCCAATCCCGACAAACGCTCCGGAAAATGGCAATAGCCGACTCGGTCATACCCTTCGCAGCCTCGGCCGAATGGTACGCGGCCCGGCTCCGCGGCATTGAGAACTTAACTGCGGCGCACGACACCAAGTCGTTGCGCCGCACTCTCATCGACGGACCCGACGGTCCCGTATGGCTATCCGTGCCGATAGCCAAAGGTCCCGGCCTCCGCATCTCCGACCACGGTAACTGGCCGCATGTCCATCTCGGAGCCATCAACGCCCGATACGGCCGATATCCTTATTTCACCTTCCTATTCGACCAGCTGCGCGACGCTTATGCCGACATCCCCGAGACTCTGCCCGAATTCAACGCGCGGATCAACGACATAATCATGTCCTGGATCGACCGGGACGCCATGCTCTCGGCTCGCCAGCTGCTGAGTTCCGATCCACGTGCCGCCGCATCGCTGCGCCGTACTTGCCTGGAGCTGAAAACAAACCTTAACACTCGGCTCTCAATTTTGGACGCCATTTTCCGTTTAGGTAAAAACACAACCCTATTATTGCTTTGAACCGGATCTGTCTTCACATATTTGCGTTGCTGCTCTGCCTGCTGGCAGGGTCGGCTCCGGCATACGCTCAGGATTCGGAGCAGGGTGATCTGCAGCTCAAGGTCAAGGCCTACCGCGGCTTCAAACACATCGTCGACGAATACGGCGATACTTGCCGCCTGACATATATCCGCGACGTGTATGTGTTTCCGCCGCTGAAATTCAAGAACAAGAAACAGGAGGAGTTCTACTGGCGGACGGTGCGCGATGTGCGCAAGACGCTGCCCTACGCCAAACTGGCCTTCTCCACGCTTTGCGAGACCTACGAGTATATCCAGACCATTCCCGACAAGAAAGAGCGCGAGAGGCACCTTAAAACGCTTGAGAAGGACATTTTCGAACAGTACAAGCCTGTCGTCAAGAAGATGACCAAGAGCCAGGGCAAGATGCTGCTGAAACTCATCAACCGCGAGACGGACCAGACCAGTTATCATATCGTCAAGGCATTTCTGGGCTCGTTCCGCGCCGGATTCTGGCAGACTTTCGGCCGTTTCTTCGGCATGAACATGCGCGCCGGTTACCACCCCGACAAAAACAAGGACGACGCCATCATCGAGCGCGTCGCGCTCCTGGTCGAGCAGGGCGCCCTATGATTTCATCAAATCGAGCCTGAAGTCTTTCCGGGCTCATGGCCAGCCCAATGCCCTGATAGTCAAAATCCCACTTCAATTTTTCGGGATGCCGCAACAATTCGGCCATCTCGCCGACTGAATCCACAAGATAACCCAACGGACCGTATTTGTTAAAGATATATTCGAAATAATCGTTGCGCAACGCTATTATGGGTTTGCGCATGCGTATGGCATCCAACAAGGCTCCACTTGCTGTCAGTTTGTACTTGTCATCGGTATAAAAATACAACAGGAAATCAAGCTTGCTGACTTTCCGCAGAAATTCCCCTGTAGGCACCGGTTCATTTAAATTTTCCGGAAGCCTGACGCCCATGTTCACAAACGGTCGCGGATCGCATTGAATGTGGCCAACGGCATAAAATTCCACCTTATCACGGCAGTCGTTCATCTTGTCAAGCAATTCCAGATACAAATCGCTTCCTTTATGGCCATTCAGTATTCCGACGGTGCCTACCCGTAGCTTGCGGCTCTGAGAATCCGGCTGTTCGGGTAATCGCGTTTCTCCTATCACAGGATGATCGATCGACTCGAATCGGTCGGCAAGTTCCGGACTTATATAATGCTTCAAAGTTTGTAGAGCGCGGTCGCCTAAGATTATAAAATGCATTCCGGCCGCAGGGCGAGTCCTTTTGTTGAAATAGCCTCTGACAAGCTTTGACAACATTTTACGATATGCCGGAAGTCCGGAATATTCTATAGTCAAATAATCCAGCTCTCCATGACATACCGTAAATATTTCTGCCTTTTTCCACCGATTCAGCATGTCAAGCATGCGGATGGAAAAGACATTGTCAAGATTGTAGAACAGCAGATCGCCTCGTTTTGCCGTCACCAACAAACGCAGATTGTGGAACGTTGATATCAAATACCGGGACAGAACGGCCAGTTTGCCGTTGTTCGTATTGATCGGCAATTTGCAGACGCGCTTACATCCATGCAAATCCAGTTCTGCAAACGTTGATTTGGACGCATAGCATTCCACTTCTCCGGGAAAAGCCTTCTGCAACATGGTCAACATTCCTCTGTTGACCATTGCATGAAGTGTCTTAACCGAAAAAGAGCTGATGTATTTTACCCTTCTCCGAGACATTGTTCGCCATGCGCCCAACGGCGCTTGCCATCGTTGGCTATCAGCAGATCAGACCGTCAGGATTTCTTTCTCCTTTTCGGCGAATACGGCGTCAATCTTTTTAATAAAGTTGTCGTGAAGTTTCTGAACTTTGGCTTCGGCGTCCTTCTCGACATCCTCGCTCATACCGTTCTTGATTTCCTTCTTCAGGCCCTCGATGGCTTCGCGACGGGCGTTGCGTACCGACACCTTGGCATTCTCGGCCTCACCCTTGCTCTGTTTTACCAGGGCTTTGCGGCGCTCCTCGGTCAACGGCGGTATGCTCAGACGTATCACTTCGCCGTTGTTCTCCGGCGTGATGCCCAGCTCGGAATTGATTATAGCCTTCTCGATCTCGCGGAACATCGATTTCTCCCACGGCGTGATGGCGATGGTGCGTGCATCGGGCACACTGACATTGGCCACATTCGATATCGGGGCCTGCGAACCGTAATAGTCCACACGGATGCCGTCAAGCAACTTGGTCGACGCCTTGCCGGCGCGTATATGCTGCAGTGTCTCGTCAAGGTATTCGACAGCCATGTTCATCGAATCCTCGGCCTCCTGCAGAAATTCTTTCACATCTTTCATAGTTATTCTGATTTTTGATTAGTCGTGGAGCACCGTACCGATATTCTCGCCGGCCAGGATACGGCCCAGATTGCCCTCTTTGTCCATATTGAACACGGCCACCGGCATGCCGTTTTCCTTGCACATTACGGTGGCGGTAAGGTCCATTACCTTGAGACCTTTTGCCAGCATTTCGTCGTAGGTTATCTCGTCATATTTCACAGCCGAGGGGTCCTTCTCGGGATCGGCGGTGTAGACGCCGTCTACGCGCGTGCCCTTGAACATCACATCGGCCTCGATTTCAATAGCGCGCAGCGAAGCGCCGGTGTCGGTGGTGAAATAGGGATTGCCCGTACCGCCGGCAAGGATGGCCACTTTGCCGTTTTCCATAGCCTCGATGGCTTTCCATTTGGAATAGGCAAGACCGATCGGTTCCATACGGATGGCCGTGAACACCTGTGCCGGCTGACCGATGGCCTCGAGAGCCGAGCTCAATGCCAGCGAATTGATCACGGTGGCAAGCATACCCATCTGGTCACCCTTAACGCGGTCAAAACCCTTGCCGGCGCCCGACAACCCGCGGAATATGTTTCCGCCGCCTATAACAATGCCGATTTCCACACCTGTGGCGGCGGCTGCCGCTATCTGACGTGCATATGAATTCAGACGGTCAGTATCTATGCCGTGACCGGCACCCGCAGCCAGACTCTCGCCCGACAGCTTAAGCAATATTCTCTTATACTTCATGCTTTCAAAATTAATCAAAATCTCCGATATAACAATGTTTTCACACTTTTTTGGGATTTTTTTATCGAAATATTTGGAAATGTCGCGACGAGGTTGTAATTTTGCAATCGATTTCGGGGCGTAGCGCAGTCCGGTTAGCGCACCTGCTTTGGGAGCAGGGGGTCGAAGGTTCGAATCCTTTCACCCCGACAACCGGCTGAACGAATCAAGCCGATATTAGAAAAATGCCCAGGTGGCGGAATGGTAGACGCGCTCGTTTCAGGTGCGAGTGCCGCGAGGCGTGAAGGTTCGACTCCTTTCCTGGGCACCGTAAAAAATCGCAAGTAGTTAATTACCGACTGCTTGCGATTTTTTCTTTCAGCCCCTGTCAACGCGGTGTCAACCAACCTCCGCCCAACGCCTGCTTTCAACCGAAATCAAGGCGCCTTTAATCGGACTGAATAAACAGGATTTAGAAACTTTAATATTTATTTGTTTATGATTTTACTTGGCTGGCTACTTGCTACAAGCTACTTGATTTATAGATCCCTTAAGTTCAAATCGCTCATAATTAAGTTTACCACAGTTGTGGTTTCAATATTCATTCAACTGGCATTATGTATTTTCTGCTTTGTAGGCTTTATGTTTGACATGAGAGTTGGTTTCTTCATGAGTAGTATTATCCTATTTGAATTACTAATATGTTCGTTGTATAAAATAAAGACCATTTCACGATACGAGATAATCCTGGGATTCGTTGCCATGTTATT